>NZ_JBWKZJ010000025.1:0-43712 GCF_059424365.1 Brevundimonas sp. GW456-12-10-14-LB3 | reverse complement strand
GGGCCCAGATGGGGCGGGCCGCGACCCTGGACGTCCGGATCGGCGGCCTCAGGCTGGACGGGCTGAGAACCGCCATACTGAACCTGGGGCCGCTGGCCGGCGAACAGGGTCTGGGCGCGCCCCTGATCATCGGCCAGGACGTGCTGAGCCAGGTGGTGCTGGAGCTGGACACGGGCGAGCGGCGGATGCGGTTCCTGGCCAGAGACGGCTGGACGCCGGGCCGGGATCTGGCGCCGATCACGGTGCGGCGCGCCGGACGGGCGCTGGAGACGACCATCACGGTCGAGGGGGCGACGGTCGGGGCGGTGGTGGACACCGGCGCCTCGGCCGTGCTGGCGGTGACGCGCGAAACGGCCCAGGCGGCGGGCCTTCTGGACGGGCGCCCCCGCACGGCCGGCCAGAGCATCGTCCTGGGCGGGGTGGTGGGGGCCGAGACGGTGGTCGTGCGCACCCTGACCATCGGCGACGCCCTGTATCGCCGGGCCGAGGTGGCGGTTTACGACAATGTGGCCGTGCCGGGCTTCCCCGACGCCCTGGTCGGCATGGCGGCCTTTGAGGATCGCCGGCTGGTGCTGGACCTGGGCGGACCGGGCCTGTTCGTCTCGCGACCGATGGAGATCACCGTCGGGCGGTGACGCCGATCAGGAGAGCGCCGCCGCCACCACCGCCTTGGCCTCGGTCTGGACCTGGGCCAGATGGTCGGGGCCGAGGAAGGATTCGGCGTAGATCTTATAGACGTCCTCGGTGCCCGACGGACGGGCGGCGAACCAGGCGTCGGCGGTCACGACCTTCAGACCCCCGATCGCTTCGCCGTTGCCGGGGGCCTGGGTCAGGATGTCGGCGATGGGCTGACCGGCCAGGGTGGTGGCGGTCACGTCCGAGGGGCTGAGGGCCGCCAGCCGCGCCTTTTGCGCCCTGTCGGCGGGGGCGTCGATCCGGGCGTAGGCGGGGGCGCCGTAGCGGTCGGTCAGATCGGCGTAGAGGCGGTCGGCGCCGGCGCCGGTGCGGGCCTGAATCTCGGCCGCCAGGAGGCAGAGAATCAGGCCGTCCTTGTCGGTGGACCAGACCGTTCCGTCGCGGCGCAGGAAGGAGGCGCCGGCCGATTCCTCTCCGCCGAAGCCGACGGTCCCGTCCAGCAGGCCGGGCACGAAATGTTTGAAGCCGACGGGCGTTTCCAGCAGGCGGCGCCCCAGGCCCGCGACGACGCGGTCGATCATGGAGGAGGAGACCAGGGTCTTGCCCACCGCCACCTGCGGACCCCAGCCGGGCCGATGGGCGAACAGATAGGCGATGGCGGCGGCCAGGAAGTGGTTGGGGTTCATCAGGCCGCCGCCCGAGGTGACGATCCCGTGCCGGTCGGCGTCGGCGTCATTGCCGAAGGCGACGTCATAGGCCGAGCCGCCCTGCATCATGCCGATCAGACCCGCCATGGCCGAGGGGGAGGAGCAGTCCATGCGGATCTTGCCGTCGGCGTCCAGGGGCATGAAGGCCCAGCGCGGATCGACGGCCGCATTGACCACGGTCAGGTCCAGGTCCCAGCGTTCGGCGATCCGGCCCCAATAGGCGACCGCCGCCCCGCCCAGGGGATCGGCACCGATCCGGACCCCCGCATCGCGGATCGCGTCCAGATCCAGGACACTGTCGAGGTCGTCGACATAGGCGGTCATGAAGTCGAACCGGCCGGCCGCCGCCTGGGCCTGGTCGAAGGGCAGGCGTTTGACCCCGGACAGGCCGCCTTCGATCAGCTGATTGGCGCGGGCGGCGATGGCGGCGGTCGCCTCGCTTCCGGCCGGGCCGCCCGAGGGGGGATTGTACTTCAGACCGCCGTCGCGCGGCGGATTGTGCGACGGGGTGATCAGGACGCCGTCAGCCTGACGCCGCCCGGCCCGATTATGGGTCAGTATGGCGTGGGACACGGCCGGGGTCGGGGTGAAGCCGTCGCCGGAATCGATCAGCACCTCCACCCCGTTGGCGACCAGAACCTGGATCGTGGTGCGGAAGGCGGGCTCGGACAGGGCGTGGGTGTCGCGGCCGACGAACAGGGGGCCGTCGATCCCCTGGGCGGCGCGATAGTCGGCGATCGACTGCGCGATGGCCAGGATGTGGGTCTGGTTGAAGGCGCCGTCCAGGCTGGAGCCGCGATGGCCCGAGGTGCCGAAGACCACCCTCTGGCCGGGATCGCCCATGTCGGGAACGACGCTCTCATAGGCGCCCAGCAGGGCGTCCAGGTCGATCAGGTCTTCGGCGAGAGCGGTCTGGCCGGCGCGAGGATGCATGGGAGGTCCGTACTGAAGTCTGAAGGCTGGGCGGCTCAGGCGCCGCTGAAGGTGTCGCAGGCGGCGGGGTCGCCGGACTGATAGCCGCGCTGGAGCCATTCGACCCGCTGGGCCGAGGAGCCGTGGGTGAAGCTTTCGGGCGAGACGCGCCCGCCCGCCCGGCGTTGCAGCGTATCGTCGCCGATGGCCTGGGCCGTCTTCATCCCCTCTTCGATGTCGCCGGGCTCCAGCGCCACCTGGTTGTTCGACACGGCGGCGGCGTTTCGGGCCCAGACCCCGGCGTAGCAGTCGGCCTGAAGCTCCAGCGCGACCGAATAGCGGTTGGCCTCGGCCTCGCCCCTAGCGCGCTGCTGGGCCTGACGCACCTGGTCGGAGGTTCCGGTCAGGGTCTGGACGTGGTGGCCGAACTCATGGGCGATGACATAGGCGCGGGCGAAGTCGGCGCCCGAGGCGCCCAGCTGGGTCTCCATCTCCTGCCAGAAGCCCAGGTCCAGATAGACGGTGCGGTCGGTCGGACAATAGAAGGGGCCCATGGCCGACTGGCCGTAGCCGCAGCCGGTCGAAGTGCCCTGTTCGTAGATGACGACGCGCGGGCGTTCATACCCGTTCAGCTTCTGCGCCCAGACGTCGTTGATATTGCCTCCGACCACATCGACGAAGCGTCCGGCCTGATCTTCAGGCGTGCCGGCCTGCCCCTGTTGTTCCGCGCCGACCCCGCCGAACCGGCTGGCCAGCTGGGTCGTGGTCGAAGGATCTATGCCGAAGACCAGATAGCCGATGACGGCGAGCACGCCGACGCCGAGACCGCCCCCGGCGAGCGCGCCGCCTCCGAGGCCCCGACGGTCCTCGATCCCGCCGCCGCCCGTCCTGCCGCCCTGCCACCGCATGAGTTCCCTCCGCCCGTTCCGCCTGAAGCTAGGCCAGAACGCGAACGGAAGGGAAGGGATGCGTCAGCGCGGGCGGTCCAGCCAGGCGTCGATTTCGCTGAGGCTGCGTCGGGGTTCCGAAGCCGTGGGCGGCGGAGACGTCGACGGGGGGAGCGGCGGGGCGACCGGGCGGAGATCGTGGACGGAGGGGGCCGGCGCCGCCGTCGCTTGGCGCGCCGCTTCCAGCGTCAGGCGTCGCTGGGCCGCCTCGGCGTCGAGACGGCGGGCCAGGGCGGCGTTGGCCTGGGCCTGAAGACGGATCCGCTCGTTCTCGTAGCGGTGCTGATCGGCGATCGCGGCAGGGGCGCCGCCCGGATAGGGGAAGCCGGGCTGAGGATAGGAATAGGGATAGGGCGCGACCTGGGCCTGGACCGCGCTGGGGCCGAGGACGGCGGCGAGGAGAAGGAGGGGCTGGGCGCGTCTCATCGGGGACAGATGGGGTGTGATCGCGTCTCGCCAAGCGCGGCCGCAACCCCTGTCGACCCACGGGGTTGAACAGGGCGAACCCACCTCAAATCAGGAGTTATCCCATGGCCCAGACTCTCTCTGGCAAGACCGTCGCCATTCTGGCGACCGACGGCGTCGAACTGGTCGAACTGACCGAGCCGATGAAGGCGCTGAAAGAGGCCGGGGCGGCGGTCGAGATCGTGTCGCTGAAGGCCGGCGACTTCCAGGGCTTCAACCATCTGACGCCGGGCGACAAGGTGACGGCGGACAAGGCGGTGGCGGGGGTGGACGCCTCGGCCTATTCGGCCCTGATGCTGCCGGGCGGCGTGGCGAATCCCGACCAGCTGCGGGCGAATGAGGATGCGGTCAAGTTCGTCCGGGCCTTCTTCGACGCCGGAAAGCCGGTGGCGGCCATCTGCCATGCGCCCTGGCTGCTGATCGAGGCGGGGGTGGTCGAGGGCCGGACGATGACGGCCTTCAACAGCATTCGCACCGATCTGAGAAACGCCGGCGCCGATGTGGTGGACGAGCCGGTGGTGGTGGATCAGGGTCTGGTGACCAGCCGCAATCCCGACGACATCCCCGCCTTCAACGCCAAGATGATCGAGGAATTCGCCGAGGGCCGGCATCGCGAACAGGCCGAGAAGATCCAAGGGGTTCAGCCGGTCGCCCACTGACCGGATCGGCGGGAGCGGCGATCGCTCCCGCCGCCCTTCAGGGCAGGGCCCAGACCGCGGCGCGCTTGATCTCCTGATCCTCCAGCTCGCGGGTCGTGGGCACGCGGTATTCGGCCAGGAAGTCCAGGCCCGAACGCGGAAAATAGGTCCGGCCCGGATCGCCGATCAGAACCCGCGTCCCCGCCGCCCGCGCCTGACCCAGCCAGGCCAGGACGGCCTCGGTCATCGGCTTTTCATAGCAGATGTCGCCCGCGCAGATGACGTCGACGGGCGGCGGCGGCGCGTTCAGCAGGTCGTGGCCCACGAAGTCCAGGGCCACGCCGTTCGCCTGGGCGTTGGCGGCGACCGCGGCTTCACAGAAGGGGTCGATATCGGCGCAGAGGGCGCAGGCGGCGCCTGCCCGCATGGCGGCAACACCGACCAGACCCGAACCGGCGGCGAAGTCCAGCACCTGCTTGCCGGCCACCTCCTGCGGATGGTCCAGAAGGTAGCGGGCCAGCGCCTGACCGCCCGCCCAGGCGAAGGCCCAGAAGGGCGGGGGCAGGGCTAGTTCGCCCAGCTCTTCCTCCGTCAGCCTCCAGATGGGGGTGACTTCGTCCGCCAGCCACAGGGTGATCTCGGGCGCATGGGGGACGGGCTGCAGCCGGGTGTTGGTCCGGATGAAGGCGGCGGGATCGGCGATGACGGTCACGGGCGGCGGGTCGCCGTCTTCAGAACCTCGACATAGCCCGGCGCCACCTCCATGCCCGCCGCCTGGGGCCGGGCGCGAACGGCCCGGTGAAGCGCCGGCAGCTTCCAGCAGGGGACGTGCATGAACAGATGATGCTCCGCATGGAAGTTGACCCAATAGGGGGCGATGAAGGCGCGCTCCCACCAGGCGGCGCGAGTGGTGCGGGCCGCGCGGAAGGGGTCGGCGTCGGATCCTTCGACGCAGGCGTGTTCGGCGATGTTCCGGAGCCGCGTCACCAGCGGAAACCAGGTCGCCATCGGCAGCAGCCACAGGGCGAAGAAGGCCCACCATATGCCTGCGGCGATGAAGCCGGCCAGCAGGATCGTATTGAAGACCAGGAAGGGCAGGACCGAACGGCCGGTCACCACCGCGTCATACTCATGCGCGGGATCGGCGGCCGCTTCGCCCTTTGCGCTCTTTGACCGGGCCGCCAGGGCGAGGGGCAGGACGATCCTCTGTTTGAAGAAGGTCTGGCCGGTCAGATCGCGGATCATCTTGCGGCGGAGCGAGGCGGGGGAGACGGGAAAGGGCGCCGACAGCATCAGGTCGGGGTCTTCCGGCTGCTGGGCGAAGCGGTGGTGGTTCAGATGATAGGGGCGATAGGCGCCAAGGTCCGCCCCGATCGGCACGGCGCACAGCCATTGGCCCAGAAGGTCGTTCAGACGCAGATCCTTGGACAGGCCGCCGTGGGCCGCCTCATGCATCAATATGGCCAGGCCCAGCTGGCGCGTGCCGATGATCATGACGCAGATCGGGATCAGCCAGGGGATCAGGACCCCCGCCCCGACCGCCAGGGCGATGACCCCCCAGCAATGGGCGACCAGCAGCGGCCCGACCCAGGCCGACCGGGTCTGGAACGGCCGCCAGTCGTCAGGGGCGAACAGGGCCGAGGGGGCGATGCGCGGGGCGGCGGGCATGGGCCGATCCTAGCGCAAATGCGGGGCTTTCGAAACCGGACGGGGCATGTAAGGCGATAATGACAAAAAGTCAGGTTGACATTACATAAAGTCGATGTCAGGTTCGCCTTACAAGAGGAGAGCGGGATATGATGAGTTTCGGAAAATCCACCACACCGGCGCATAGGCGATACGTCATTCGCATCATGGCCTTCACCATCCCCTATGTGGCGATCTGCGTATCCATGATGACGACCGACGCCTTTGACGAGGTGATGGGCAAGCCGGCGGCCTGGGCCTTGGCGGCGGTCGTGTCGGCGCCGGTGATCGGCCAGATCTGGGCCGTCCTGTCCCTGATGCGCGAAAGCGACGAGTTCGTGCGGGGGGTTACGGCCAAACAGTTCATCGTCGCCTCGGGGCTGGCCATGGCGGTCGCCACCTTCTGGGGCTTCGGCGAGAGCTTCGCCGGGGCGCCCCATATGCAGACCTGGCTGATCGTGCCGCTGTTCTGGGGCATGTACGGCCTGACCGCCCCCTTCATCCGGACCAGCCGATGAAGAACCGGCTGAAACTGCTGCGCGTCGAGCGCGGCTGGACCCAGGAACAGTTGGGCCAGGCCCTGGGCGTATCGCGACAGGCGGTGATCGCGCTGGAGACCGAACGGCACGATCCATCGCTGGACCTGGCCTATCGCATCGCCGCCACCTTCGGCCGTCCGGTCGAAGACATCTTTGAGAACCCGCACGCCTGACGGCGGCGGACCCGACTTCAAAACCTCAAGACAGGAGACATCCGATGTACAACGCCTTCTTCAAGGCGCGCCCGCGCCTGCGCGCCGCCCTGTTCGGACTGGCCGTCTGCACGCCCTCGCTGATGATCGGCGTGACCGCCGCCTTGGCCGAGACGCCGGGGGCCGTCGCTCCCGCCTTCGCTTCGGACCGGCTGTCGGTCGAGGTGGTCGGACGCGGACCCGACGTGATCCTGATCCCCGGCTATGGTTGTTCGCGAGAGGTGTGGCGGGCCACGGCCGATCGGCTGAAGGCGACCCACCGGGTCCATCTGGTCCAGCTGGCGGGCTTCGCCGGTCAGCCCTGGACCCACGGCGACGGGCCGCTGCTGGAGCCGGCGGTCGAGGCCCTGGCGGCCTATGTCCAGACCGCCGGTCTGCAAAAGCCGGCGGTCATCGGCCATTCGATGGGCGGACTGTCGGCCCTGATGCTGGCTCAGCGTCATCCCGAGGCCGTGGGGCGGGTGATGGCGGTGGACAATCTGCCCTTCTTTGCGGCCCTGTTCGGCCCGCAGGTGACGCCCGAGACGGCCCGGCCCTTCGCCGACCAGGCGGCCCAGGCCATGCTGAGCCAGGACGAGGCGGCGATGCGGGCGGCCCAAGAACAGGGGGCGATCGGCCTGGCGCGCGATCCGGCGACGCGGACGGCCATGGTCGACTGGACCCTGGCCTCGGACCGCCGCGCCCTGGCCACGGCCATTCATGAGGTGATGACGACCGACGTCCGCCCCGGACTGGCGGCCATGACGACGCCGGTCACGGTGCTCTACGCCGCCGACGCGAACGGCGGGGCGCCTGCGGCCATGGCCGACGCCCTGTGGGGCCGGGAATATGCGACCCTGCCCGGCGTCAAACTGATCCGGGTGGACGACAGCCGCCACTTCATCATGGCCGATCAGCCGCAGAGGTTCGCCCAACGGGTCGATCAGTTCCTGGCGGACTGATCCCGCCGAGCGAGGGGATCAGCCCGCCTTGGGCGTGACGTCCCCGGCCTTGACCGGCGCGCCGGCGAATTCGTCGGCATAGGCCGGGTTGAGCAGGGACCGGAAGACCGACTGGGGCACGGCGATCCGATAGGGACCGTCCGAATAGGGGCCGATCTGATAGGCGCCGATCAGGAAGACGACGCCGCCCGCCTTGCCCGGAGTGGTGCTGGGCGCCAGGACGAAGGGGGTGGAGACGGCCTTGGGGCAGGTCCACATCTTACCGTCCGGGGTGGCGGTCTCCGATCCCGGCGAACGAGCCTGTTTGGCGGCGTTGGCGGCGTCGCACAGGGCCTTGTTCAGGCCCGACAGGTCAGCGCCGGGTCGGAACAGGTCTGCGAAGCCCAGCCGCTTCTTCATCGCCTTGTCCCACAGGACGGCCGAGAAGCTGGTGTTGGGATGGGCGCCGCCGGTGTATTCGAAATCGGTGCGGACCAGGCTGAACAGCTTGCCGGTCTCGGCGCCGGGGTCGAAGGCGATGGTCTTTTCATAGGGGTTCGGTCCGCCGCCCGCCTCGGACAGGTCGGCCTGGGCGCCTTCGGAGAACTGGCGCAGGTCCCGCACCGCGGCGGCGTAGAGGGGGGCGTGCAGGTCGGGCTTGGACTTGAGCGCGTCCGGCAGAGTCAGTTTGACCGTGGCGTACTGGGTCTTGGAGTCGAAGCTCATCGGCGCCCCGGCGGCGGCCGGATCGACCGGGGCGGCGGCGATCGGGGCGGGCGGGGCCGTCTCGGCCTTGTCTTCGCGCCTCTGGCAGGCGGCGACGGTTGCGGCGACGGCGGCGGACAGCAGCAGCAGACGAACGGTGGAGGTCATGGGGGGCTCCTTCACAGGCCGATCAGGTTTTGGCCGAGAGATCCGAGGGCGAGGGCGGCCAGCAGGATGAAGCCCGCCTCGCGGTTGGACTTGAACAGTGTCAGCGCCAGGGCGCCGTCGGTGCGGTCCAGCCGGACCACTTGGCGGGCCAGATGGGCGGCGTAGAGGGCCAGGCCCAGCCAGAACAGCGGGCCGAGACCGGCGGAAAGACCGGCCAGGGCGGCCAGAACCAGGCTGATCCCGTAGAAGACGGCGACGCCGGGGCGCACCGCCGAGGCCAGCCGGCGGGCCGAGGATTTGACCCCGACCATGGCGTCGTCCTCGATGTCCTGAAGGGCGTAGACGGTGTCGTAGCCCAGGGTCCAGAAGACGCCGCCGAGGTAGAGGAGGACGGCGGGGACATAGGCCTGCCAGACCAGGGCGACGGCGTGGCCGCTGTCGCTGGGCGGCGACCAGAGGAAGGGGCGGAACTCGCCGGCGATGTCGGCCGGCAGCAGAAGGGCGGCCGCCGCCAGGGGCAGGGCGGAGGCGAACCCCATCAAGGCGCCCCAGTTGAAGGTCAGGCCCAGCCAGGCCTGGGGCCACCAGGTGATCCGCTTCATGAAGGGATAGGCGGCGACCAGGGCGCAGGAGCCGACGCCCAGCAGGATGGCGACCTTGGGCAGGGTCAGCAGGATCATGAGGCTGATCAGGCTGCAGCCGATCACGAAGGCCCAGGCCTGTTTGACACTGATCAGGCCGGCGGGGATGGGGCGAAGGGCGGTGCGGGCGACCCGGGCGTCGAAGTCGCGATCGACGATGTCGTTGAAGGCGCAGCCGGCGGCGCGCATCAAGCAGGCGCCGATCCCGAAGCCGACGAACAGCCACAGGTCATAGAGGCCGGGCGCCTGGCGATACTGGGCCAGGGCCAGGGCGATCCCCTGCCAGCCGGGCAGGAGCAGCAGCCATATGCCGATGGGCCGGTCGAACCGGCCCAGCTTCAGCCAGGGCTTCAGCCGCTCCGGCGCATGGCGATCCACCCAGTTGGCGCCGGCGTCGGGAAGAGGGGCGGAGGTCATGACCGAGGCTTAACCGGAATGAAGGGCAGGGTGAAGGCGGAATGGCCCCTGATGCCGGCCTGTCGGCGACAAGACCTTCCCCCGCTTGCGGGGGAAGCAGCAGCGCGTCGAGCGAAGCGAGACGGCTGACGATGGGGGAAGTCTTCTTCCTGAGCGACACTTCCCCCTCCGAGCCTGGTCCGCTGCGCGGACGCCGGCCCACCTCCCCCGCAAGCGGGGGAGGGTCTCAATCCTGATAGACGTCGCCGGAGCCCGAGAGTTCAGTCGTCAGCTTGGCCGGGCGGGCCGCCAGGGTGACGTCGCCGGAGCCGTCGATCCGCACCTGGACGTCGCCGGTCGGGGCGACATTGGCGTCGCCGGAGCCGGAGATGTCCACCGTGGCGTCGCGCGCCGCCAAGGCCCTGAGATCCGCGTCGCCGGACCCGTCGATCTCCAGCCGGAGGGCGTCGGTGCGGCCTTCGGCGGTCACATCGGCGGAGCCGGAGACGTCCAGGGCCAGGGTGGGCTGGTCATAGGCCTTGATGTCCAGATCGCCGGACGCATTGGAGACGAAGCGGACGACGTTGGGCGCGGTCACGACGACCCGCAGTTCGTCACGCTCCGACCGGGCCGAGAAGTTTCCGCTGCTCCAGCCGAAGACGATCCGCTCGTCGCCGTCGCCCAGGGACAGCCGACCGCCGTCCAGCCGGACCCGCTCCGCCAGGGCCTTGGGTCCGGTGACGACCACGGTGTTTTCAGGACCCTGGCGGTATTCGACGTCGATGCTGGAATCGACGGTCAGGGTGTCGCCGCCGGTCCAGGCCAGGGTGCGGGTGGTGAAGGGGCCGAGGCCTTCGACCTCTCCGCTTTTGACCCGTTCGAAACGGATGGTTTCTCCGTCGCGGTCCTTGATCGTCCAGGCCCAACCGTGGCGTTGCAGATCATGGCCGCCCAGGGCGATGGCGCCCCCCACGGTGACGATGCACAGCACCAGGGCGGCGCCGGCGATGATGAACAGGGTGCGGATCATTGCGCGGCTCCTGCGTTGGCGGTTTCGGACTGGGGTTCAAGCGCCGGCTTCAGCAGCCGGTAGTGGAGGCGGGCGAACCAGACGAGGCCGTTGACCAGCCAGACGGTGACGATGGTCAGAAGGGCGCCGATGAAGACGGCCCCGGCCATCAGGCCCAGACCCATCAGGATCGCGGCGAAGGGGCCGCCGGGGAAGCCGGCGAAGGGTCCGGCCACCATGATCGCGCCGCCGGAGAAGAACAGGGCGATGGCGGCGATGAAGAAGCCGAAGATGGTCCCGACCACCCCCATCAGAATGGGCAGCAGGATCAGGATGTCGACGGCGCCCAGGCCCAGGACCGCGAAGACGGCGGCGGCGGCGGCCGAGGGGTTCTTCTCCTGGCGCCAGCGCTGGATCCCGGCCTCTGCCTTAAGTTCGCGGGCCAGACGGCCCGGATCGCCCAGGGCGGCGGCCACCTCGGCCTCGGTGCGGCCGGCGGCCAGGCCGTCGGCGAAATGAGTCTCATAGTCGGCGACGATGTCGTTCGCCGTGGCGGTCGGCAGGCCGACCAGGCCGTTTCTGAGACGGACGATGAATTCCGATCTCGTCATTGTTCCGTTCCCTCCGGTTGAGCCGTCGGCTCTTGAATATGGGGCGCGTCGCTGGCCAGGACGGCTTCGACGGCCGTGGTGAAGGCCGACCATTCGGCGGTCTGGGCGGCGAGGGCCGCGCGACCGGCCTCGGTCAAACGATAGTATTTGCGCGACGGGCCGGACGAGGATTCGACCAGATAGGTCTCGACCTGGCCGTCCGACTGCATTCGCCGCATCAGGGGGTAGATGGTGCCTTCCCCCATGCCGATCGCGTCGGAAAGGCGGCTGGCGATCTCATAGGCGTAGCTGTCCGCCCGGTTCAGAAGCGCCAGGACGCAAAGCCCCAGAACCCCCTTCTTCAGCTGTATCTCGATGGTTTCTGTCACCTCGACGTCTCCTTTGATGGAGATTGATTACGACAAGGTACCTTGTGACGCAAGGTACCTGTTTAAACATGACGAAGGTTTAATCCGCAGCCCGCCGCCGCCAATCGCGGCGGGTTTGCGGCGAAGGCGCGCGCGGATCGCTTGGCAAGCGAGGGGCGATCCGATAGGGACTCAACCAAGTGTCGGGCGGACCAACATGCCCGCGCGAAGATTTGCGAGCCATTCGCAAGTCTCTGCTGCGAAACGATATTATGGGGACTTCGTATGGGAATGGGGACGCGAGCCCTGAGATGGACCAGAGCGGCGGCCGCCTCTGCAACGGCGGCTGTCGGACTGGCGCTGGTCTCTGCGGCGCCGGTGTGGGCGCAGGACCTGATGGGTCAGCCGACGCCGGGCGGGATCGACCTTCAGCCGGCCGCCGCGCCGCTGAAGCACGACGCCATCTGGTTCCACAACATCGTGCTGATGCCCGTGATCACCGGCATCACCCTGTTGGTTCTGGCTCTGCTGGCCTGGATCGTCTTCCGCTACAATAAGCGCGCCAACGCCACGCCCGCGCGCTGGAGCCACAACACCACGGTCGAGATCATCTGGACGGTGCTGCCGGTGGTGATCCTGGTCTTCATCTCCCTGTTCTCGTTCAGGCTGCTGTTCGCCTATCACGACATGCCCGAGCCCGATCTGACGGTGAAGGTGACGGGCAACCAGTGGAACTGGGCCTATGAATATCCCGACCAGGGCGTTTCCGAATATATCTCCAACATGGTGCCCGAGGGCGAGCTGGCCGAGCGCGGCCTGTCGCACAGCGTCTATCGCCTGGCGGCGGACGAGCCGATGGTGGTGCCGGTCGGCAAGACGGTGCGTCTGCTGATCACCGCCTCGGACGTGATCCATTCCGTGGCCCTGCCGGCCTTCGGCCTCAAGACCGACGCCGTGCCGGGCCGGGTCAATGAGACCTGGTTCAAGGCCGAGCGCACCGGCGTCTTCTACGGTCAGTGTTCGGAACTGTGCGGCGTCGATCACGCCTTCATGCCGATTCAGATCAATGTCGTGACCCAGGCCGAGTTCGCGCGCTGGGTCGCCTCCAAGGGCGGGTCGATGACGCCGAAGACGCCTGAGGCCGCCCCCGGCGGCACGGCGGCCCAGGCCGAGGCGGGAACCACGGGCGCGCCCGTGGTCGGCACGGCGACCACCGGTCCCCAGGCCGGCGCCCAGACCGACATCCCCACCGCCCAGACGGCGACGACGCCGACCGCTCAATCCGCTCCCGCCGCGGCTCCCGCCGCGCCGGCCGCCCAGTAAGAGGCGAGCAGTTTCATGGCTGACGCAATCATCTCGACCCGCGACACCCTTCACGCGCACGACGCCCATCCGCACGACGACCACAAGATGGGCTTCTTCACCCGCTGGTTCCTGTCCACCAACCACAAGGACATCGGCACCCTGTACCTGCTGTTCGCCATCATGGCGGGCGTGGTCGGGGGCGCCCTGTCGGGCCTGATCCGCTGGGAACTGGCCGAGCCGGGCATCCAGATCTTCAAGGAAGGCTCGTCGATCCAGCTGCTGGGCCTCGTGGAGCAGTCCAAGCACGGCTACAACGTCACCGTCACGGCCCACGCCCTGATCATGATCTTCTTCATGGTCATGCCCGCCATGATCGGCGGCTTCGGCAACTGGTTCGTGCCCATCATGATCGGGGCGCCGGACATGGCCTTCCCGCGCATGAACAACATCTCCTTCTGGCTGCTGGTTGCGGCCTGGTGCCTGCTGGTCCTGTCGATGTTCACCGACGGCGGGCCGGGCAAGGGCTTCGGCGGGGGCTGGACGGCCTATCCGCCCCTGTCGACCACGGGCCACGTCGGCCCGGCGTTTGATCTGGCCATCTTCGCCCTGCACGTGGCGGGCGCCAGCTCCATCCTGGGGGCGATCAACTTCATCACGACGATCCTGAACATGCGGGCGCCGGGCATGACGCTGCACCGGATGCCGCTGTTCGCCTGGTCGGTGCTGATCACCGCCTTCCTGCTGCTGCTGTCGCTGCCGGTGCTGGCCGGCGCCATCACCATGCTGCTGACCGACCGCAACTTCGGCACCCACTTCTTCGACCCGGCCGGCGGCGGCGACCCGATCATGTACCAGCACCTGTTCTGGTTCTTCGGCCACCCGGAAGTGTACATCCTGATCCTGCCGGGCTTCGGCATCATCAGCCACATCGTCTCGACCTTCAGCCGCAAGCCGGTGTTCGGATACCTGGCCATGGCCTACGCCATGGTGGCCATCGGCTTCATCGGCTTCATCGTCTGGGCCCACCACATGTACACGGTGGGGATGAGCATCAATCTGCGCGCCTATTTCGTGGCCGCGACCATGATCATCGCCGTGCCGACGGGGGTGAAGATCTTCAGCTGGATCGCCACCATGTGGGGCGGCTCCATCAGCTTCAAGACGCCCATGCTGTGGGCCATCGGCTTCATCTTCCTGTTCACCGTGGGCGGGGTGACGGGCGTGGTCCTGTCGAACGCCGGCATCGATTACAGCCTGCACGACACCTATTACGTCGTGGCCCACTTCCACTATGTGCTGTCGCTGGGCGCCGTCTTCGCTATCTTCGCGGGCTTCTACTACTGGTTCGAGAAGATGTTCGGGGTGAAGTACAACGAGTTCCTCGGCGCGACCCATTTCTGGATCATGTTCGTCGGCGTGAACCTGATCTTCTTCCCGCAGCACTTCCTGGGCCTGCAGGCCATGCCGCGTCGCTATATCGACTATCCGGACGCCTACACCCTGTGGAACCAGGTCTCGTCCATCGGCTATGCGATCACCATCGTCGGCGTGCTGGTCTTCCTGATCATGCTGCTGGAAGCCGCGATCCGTCGCCGGCCCGGCGTCGCCAATCCCTGGGGGGAAGGCGCCACGACCCTGGAGTGGACCCTGTCCTCGCCGCCGCCGCAGCACCAGTTCAACGAACTGCCGGTGGTCAAGGGCGACGAGCACTGATCCCGGGCTGAGATCCCGAACGGAGGGCCGCTCTTTCCACGGAAGGGGCGGCCTTCTGCTTTGGGGTGTGTTATTCGGTCCCATCCATGACCCCCGCACCCATGACCCAAGACGTTCACGACCGTCCCGCGATTTCGACCGCCCAGCCGGAAGACTTCTTCCAGCTGCTGAAGCCGCGCGTCATGTCGGTGGTGGTCTTCACCGCCGCGACCGGACTGGTCATGGCGCCGGGGTCGATGAACCCTCTGGTCGCCGCCATCGCCATACTGTGCATCGCCGTGGGCGCCGGCGCGGCCGGCTCGCTGAACATGGCGCTGGAGGGCGAGACCGACGCCCTGATGCGCCGCACGCGCGGCCGCCCGGTGGCGGCGGGGCGCGTTCGGAAAAATGATGCGATGGCCTATGGCGTCATCCTGAGCCTGTTTTCGGTCATGCTGCTGGGGATGAACGCCAACTGGTTCGCGGCGGGGTTGCTGGCCCTGACCATCGTCTATTACGCCGGCTTCTACACCCTGCTGCTGAAGCGGCGGACGCCTCAGAACATCGTCATCGGCGGGGCGGCGGGCGCCTTTCCGCCGGTGATCGGCTGGGCGGCGGCGACGGGCGAGGCGCCGTGGCAGGCCTGGCTGCTGTTCCTGATCATCTTCCTGTGGACCCCGCCGCACTCCTGGGCCCTGGCCCTCTATTCGGCCGGAGACTACGCCAAGGCGGGCATACCGATGATGCCGGTGGCGCGGGGGGCCAAGTCCACGCGGCTGCAGATCCTGATCTATTCGCTGATCTTCGTCGCCTCGGCCGTGGCGCCGGCCCTGGTGGGCATGGGCGGGCTGATCTACGCCGTGGTGTCGGTCGGCGGCGGCCTGGCCTTTCTGGGGCTGGCCTGGCGGCTTTACCGGTCGCGCGCCGGCGACGAGTCCGACAAGGCCGACACGGTGGGACGCGAGGCCGCATTGTATGAGGTCAAGGTCCAGGCCAAACCGGCGCGGGATCTGTTCGCCTTTTCGATCCTGTATCTGGTCGCCCTGTTCTCGGCCTTCCTGGTCGAGGCCATAGCCGGCCTGGGAGTCTGAGCCATGCGTCTGACGCCTGAAGAATTGCGCGCCCGCAAACGGCGCAACGTCTGGATCGCGGCGGCCCTGGTGGCCTTCATCGTCCTGGTCTTCGCCACCACCGTCCTGCGTCTGCAGCAGAATCAGGCGGCCGAACGCGCCCTCTTGGAGGCGGCGACGACGGCGGGGCCGCAATGAGGAAGCCGGGCCGTCAGAATCTGATCGCCATCCTGTGCGTCCTGGGCGTCATGGGGATGACGGGCGCGGCCTTCGCCGCCGTGCCGCTTTATCGGATGTTCTGTCAGGTCACGGGCTTCGACGGCACGGTGCGGCGGGCGGACAAGGCGCCGGACACGGTTCTGGACCAGACGGTGCTGGTGCGGTTCGACACCAATGTGCGCGGCGGCCTGCCGATGACCTTCCGCGCCGAACAGACGACCCAGAGGGTGCGGATCGGGGCCACGGGCCTGGCCTATTTCGACGTCACCAACACCTCGGATCGGCCGATTCAGGTGCGGGCCGGATACAATGTCGTGCCGGAATACACCGGCCCCTATTTCCAGAAGCTGCAATGTTTCTGCTTCCAGGATCAGACCCTGGCGGCGGGCGAGACGCGCCAGTTCCCGGTCCAGTATTTCATCGCGCCCGAACTGGCCACCGACCGCGAGGCCAAGGGCGCGCGCGAAATCACCCTGAGCTACACCTTCTATCCGTCGGTCGATGCGCCGACGGGGCCGAACGCCTGATGGCCCGTCCCGGCGTCGACTTTCCCGGCGTCGGCTGCGGTCTGGTGATTCTGCGGGCAGATGGGCGGGCGCTGCTGTGCAAACGGCTGAAGCCGCCCGAGGCGTGGCATTGGAACATCGTGGGCGGCAAGGTCGATCAGGGCGAACGGTCCGCAGACGCCGCTCGGCGTGAGGCGGAGGAGGAGAGCGGCCTGACGATCGGCGCCGTCGACTTCCTGTGCTGGACCGAAGAAATCATCGCGACGGACGGGCAGCACTGGCTGTCGCTGATCTATGTCACGCGCGATTTCGCCGGCGAGCCCCGGCTGACTGAGCCGGACAAGCTGTCGGACATCGGCTGGTTCGCGCTCGACGCCCTGCCGCAGCCGCTGTCGGTGTTCGCGGCCAAGGCGTTCGCCGCCCTGGAGGCGCGGGAGTAGGGCCGTCCGGTGCAGGATCAAGGCGGAAAGGCGCCGATCCACTGGCGTGTTGCAAAAGCGGCGGTTATAGCTGGCCGATAAGGCGAGTTCATCGCCAGCCCAAGATAGAGATGAAACGCATGGCCGACGCGCACGCCGCTCCGCATCACGACTATCACCTCGTACCGCCCAGTCCGTGGCCGCTGGTGTCCTCGATCGCCGCGACGATCATGTTCATCGGCGCCGTCATCTGGATGAAGGGGCTGGCCCCGGCCGAAAACGGTCCGATCGCCGCCAACTTCCTGGCCGAGGGCAAGCCGAGCGTCTTCTTCGCCGGCCTGGCGGGGGTGCTGGTGTCCATGTTCGGCTGGTGGTCGGACGTCATCAAGGAATCCAAGGGCGGGGACCACACGCCGGTCGTTTCGATCGGCCTGCGCTACGGCATGATCCTGTTCATCGCGTCGGAGGTGATGTTCTTCGTCGCCTTCTTCTGGATGTTCTTCGACATGGCGCTTTTCCACGAATCGCGCGCCCTGACGCCGGAAGTCGGCGCCTGGGCCGACACCGCCAAGGCCTGGTCCACCTGGCCGCCCAAGGGGGTCGAGGTTCTGTCGCCGTGGCAGCTGCCGCTGCTGAACACCGTGACCCTGCTGCTGAGCGGCTGCACCGTGACCTGGGCCCACCATGCGATCCAGGTCGGCGACCGCAGCGGCGCCAAGCTGGCCCTGGTGCTGACGGTGATCCTGGGCGTCTTCTTCACCTGCGTTCAGGCCTACGAATACAACCACATCCTGCACGAGCACCTGTTCTTCAACGAGGAAGCGGTCAACTCGGGCCTTTATGGTTCGATCTTCTTCATGGCGACGGGCTTCCACGGATTCCACGTGCTGGTGGGAACCATCTTCCTGACCGTCTGCCTGATCCGTCTGCTGGCCGGCGACTTCACCCCGCAGAAGCATTTCGGCTTCGAGGCGGCGGCCTGGTACTGGCACTTCGTGGACGTGGTCTGGCTGTTCCTGTTCGCCTTCGTCTACGTCGTCTTCGGTTGATCCCGGACACCACGGACAAGATCCCGGCGGCGGGGGGCGAGCCATCGTCTCCCGCCGTCGCCGTTTCCGCCGTGCGGGCGGGGCTGAAGGGGCGCTGCCCGCGCTGTGGTCAGGGGCGGCTGTTTGCGGGCTTTCTGAAGGTGCGGCCGGGATGCGACACCTGCGGCCTGGACTTTTCGACCATCCAGACCGGCGACGGCCCGGCCAGCTTCATCATGCAGATCGCCGGCTTCGTGGTCGGCTTCTCGGCCCTGGTCGTTGAGATCAAATACCATCCGCCGATGTTGCTGCATCTGGTCGTCTGGCTGCCGCTGGTGGTCGTCCTGTCGCTGGCCCTGATGCGGCCGGGCCGGGGGCTGATGATCGGCCTGCAATACAGGAATCAGACGTGAGGCGGTTTCCTTGGATACTGACGCTGGCGACGGCTGCGGCCCTGGTCCTGCTGATCGGTCTGGGTCTGTGGCAGGTCGAGCGGCTGAAGTGGAAGGAGGGGCTGATCGCGGCGGCCGAGGCGGCGGCGGCCAAGCCGCCTGAGCCCCTGGATCAGGTGCTGGCGGACGGCGACCTGGAGTTCAGGAAGGCGCTGATCGTCTGTCCGGGTCTGCCGACCGCCCCCTATGTCGAGCTTCAGTCCATCCATGAGGGCCAGGCGGGGGTGCGGCTGATCTCGGCGTGCAAACCGGCGGGAGCGGATTTCAGCCTGCTGATCGACCGGGGCTTCGTCGCCGACGGGGTGTCGGCCCGTCCGCGCGTGATCGAGACCAGCCTGCCCCTGGTGCTGATCGGCGAGTTCCGCCGCTTCGATCCGCCGGGCGGGCTGACGCCGGCCCCGGCGAACGGGCGCTTCTATGCGCGCGACACCGCCGCCATGGCCCAGGCTCTGAAGGTTCAGGGGTCGGTGCGGCCCGAGGCGGTGTTCGCCGTGACCCAGACCAATCCCGAGTTTGCGGCCCTGACGCCCTCCGCCCCGCCCGCGGCCTTTTCCAACAATCATTTCGGCTACGCCCTGACCTGGTTCGGACTGGCGATCGCGCTCCTTGGCTTCTATGTCGCCTTGCTCCGACGTCGGAATAAGAAGGACATCTCCTGACCGCTTCCCTGCACACCCTGTCCAACGGCGTTCGCGTCATCTGCGATCCCATGGCCGGCCTGAAGACCCTCGCCGTCGTCGTCACCGTCAAGGGCGGGGCGCGGTGGGAGCCCGAGGATCGCTCCGGCTGGTCCCACCTGCTGGAGCATCTGGTGTTCAAGGGCGCCGGCGACATGGCCGCCCGCGAGATCGTCGAACGGATCGAGGCCGAGGGCGGCACGATCAACGCCTCCACCGGCTATGAGCGGACCAGTCTCGAGGTGCGGGGTCTGGACGGGTCGCTGCCGCTGGCCATGCAGGTGCTGTCGGACCTGGTGTTCCGGCCCACGCTGGACCCGGCCGAGATCGAGCGCGAGAAGGACGTGGTGGCCCAGGAGATCGCCGAGGCCTTCGACACGCCCGACGACCATGTGTTCGAGATGGCCCAGACGCGGGCCTTCGCCGGCCAGCCGTTGGGTCGGCCGATCCTGGGCTCGGTCGCCAGTCTGAAGCCGGCGGACAAGGCGAGCGTCGAGATTTGGCGCGCGCGGCTGTATTCGCCCGACCGGATGGTTGTGTCGGTCTCGGGCGCGGTGGAGGAGGGCGAACTGCTGGCCCTGGCCGAGCGCTGGTTCGGGGCGGCCGTGGCGACCCCGGTCGAGGCGCCGGCGCCGGCCTTGTTCGTCGGCGGCCATGCGGCCCTGACGCGCAAGATCGAACAGGCCAATCTGGTGTTCCAGCTGCCGGCCCTGTCGGCGACCGATCCGGCCCTGTCGGCCATGCGGCTGTTCGGCGAAATCCTGGGCGGGGGCATGGCCTCGCGCCTGTTCCAGAGCGCGCGCGAGGAGCGGGGCCTGGCCTACGCCATCGACGCCTATCAGGAGCCCTATGAGGACGCCGGGGTGCTGGGCATCTATGCGGGCGCAGCGGCGGACCGGGCGAAAGAGTTGGCCCAGGTGGCCGCGGCCGAGGTGCGGGCCCTGGCCGAAACCGGGCCGACCGAAAAGGAGCTGTCGCGCGCCAAGGCGGTGATGAAGGCGGGTCTGTGGATGTCGGACGAAAACCCGATGAGCCGGGCCGGCCGCAACGCCGCCCAGACCCTGATTTTCGGCGCGCCCCGCTCCAGCCTGTCCATGACCGAACAGCTGGAGGCCCAGACGGTGGCGGACGTGCGGGCGGCGGGAGCGCGTCTGTTGGAGGCACGTCAGGCGGCCAGCGCCGTCCTGGGACCGAAGTCCGCGGCGCCGGCGGGCGAGGCCTTCGCGGCGGCGCTGTTCAGGGCCTAAGGGGAACATCCTGCGTCGTCATCGGTTATGCTGACGCTTGACCCTCACAATCCGGAGCCGCCCCATGTCCGTCCGCGTCGCCTTGATCGTCGGCAGCCTGCGCAAAGGCTCCTATTCGCGCGCCGTCGGGCTGGAGATGAAGGCCATGGCCGCGCCCGAGCTGGAGGTGGAGCCGGTCGAGATCGGCGATCTGCCGCTCTATAACCCCGATCTGGAGACGGAGACGCCGCCGGCCGCCTGGACCCGGTTCCGGGCGGAAATGGCGGAAGTTCAGGCCGTGCTGTTCGTGACGCCGGAATATAATCGCTCGATCCCGGGGGCGCTGAAGAACGCCCTGGACGTCGGCTCGCGCCCCTATGGCGACAGCATCTGGGCGGGCAAGCCGGCCGCCATCGTCAGCGTCTCGCCCGGCGCCATCGGGGCCTTCGGCGCCAACCACCACCTGCGCCAGCCCCTGGTCTTCCTGAACATGCCGACCATGCAGCAACCCGAAGCCTATGTGGGCAATGTCGCCGGCCTGCTGAACGAGGAGGATAGGAGGCTGAAGAACGAGGGGACGCGGGAGTTCCTGAAGGAGTTCCTCGACGCCTTTGCGGCGTGGATCGAGAAGACCAAATAGTCTCTCCAGGATGACGTCAAAAGAGCGTGGACGCCCCAATTGAAAACGGCGGCTCCTTGCGGAGCCGCCGTCGCCAATCAGCTGTGAAGCTGAAATCAGCCGATGGTTTGCAGCTGGCCAGCGGATTCCTTGCCCGAACGCTTGTCGCGTTCCAGCTCGTAGGAAACCTTCTGGTTTTCATCCAGGCCGCGCAGGCCCGCGCCTTCGACGGCCGAGATGTGGACGAAGACGTCCTTGCCGCCGTCGTCGGGTTGGATGAAGCCGTAACCCTTGGTCGGGTTGAACCATTTGACAGTGCCGGTAGCCATTTTGAGACCTCCGTTAGAAGTTGACCGAGGGAACGTCCCTGCGGCCTGTCGGGTCTGAATGGGATCGGCCTGGACTCATGCGTTCGCAAGGAGAGTGGGCGTTACGCAGAGAGATCGACGAGGCTTATTAGCGCAGGCTTTTCCGACAAAAGCAAGTCGGGGCGAATTATGGCGTCGGAGCGGCGGAACAGCTGCGCTTCCAAGGCGTTGTTACGGCTCACGAAAGGTCTTGTGTCATGAATCGCACCCATGTGGTCGAGCGCGCCTATCAGCTTGCGCGCACCCCCGAATGTCTGAACACCGGCGATGTGGTCAAGGCCCTGTCGGCCGAGGGCTATTCCAGCGCCGACATTTCGCACTTCCAGGGCAGTTCGATCCGGGCGGACCTGAACCGCATCTGCAAACAGACGACGCCCGAAGCGGCCTGACAGAAGCGGCCTGACATCAGGCCAGGCCGTCGACCGCCGGCGCCTCCGCAGCGCTGTCGGGAAAGACGTGCGTGTCCAGCTGGGCGCGGTCCAAGCCCAGGTGATCGCGCAGCACGCCCTTGAACACGGCGCGCACGTCCAGGGTGGGCGCCAGGTCGCGCCCCTCGAACAGACGGTTGTCGGCCAGGCCGGGCCAGTCGCCGATCAGGCCGCCCGGTCGAACGGCGCCGCCCGCCAGGATCAGCGAAGACGCCGTGCCGTGATCGGTGCCCCCCGTGCCGTTGGCGCGGGCGGTGCGGCCGAATTCGGTGGCCACCGCCACGACCGTGCGCCGCCAGTCCTCGCCCAGCCCGTTCTCCAGCCCGGCGATCAGCCGGTCCAAGCCGGTCAGCCGGGTCTGGAGCTGCGCCCTCTGGCCGGCGTGGGTGTCCCATCCGTCCAGCGACAGGGCGACGACGTTCGCCCCCTCGGTTCCGGTCATCAGCCGCGCCACCGCCTGACCCAGGGCCTGGGCGTCATTGCGCCCCACCCGCCCGCCGTCGCCGTCCAGGGCCGCGCGTTCCTCAGTCGCCAGGCCGCGCGCGAGGCTTTGTCCCAACAGCGGATCCTCGACATAGAGGTCTTGCAGCAGACCGGCGATCCGGTCGTCCTCACGCACCCGTCCCCCCGGCGCCCAGCCGGAGACGGGGGCGTCGCCGCGCAGGATCAGGGGCGTCTGGGCGCCGATCGACAGGCCTCTCAGCCTCTGGCCGCCCGCTGCGACGATGGCGCGGTTCAGCCAGCCGTCGTCCTGACGGCGCAGGGCTTCGCCGCCGTTCTCCAGAACGTCCTGGGCGTCGAAATGCGACCGGACCCGCACGGGCAGGGCCACGGCGGGGGCGAACCTCATCTGGCCGCGGCCATGGAGGGCGTGCAGGGTCGAGAGGGCGGGGTGGAGGCCGAAGCCGTCGCTCAGCGCTAAAGCCCCGTCCGCCGATCCCGGCAGGGCCACCGCCAGGCCGCCGCGCAGGGCCGCATAGTTCGGGTCGGCGTAGGGGACGGTGACGGACAGTCCGTCCATGGCGCCCCGGGCGATGATCACGATCAGTTTGTTCTCGGGCGTCCTGGCCTGGGCCGCCGTTCGGCCGGCGAAGGCCAGGCTGAGGCCGGCGGCGGAACCGGCAAGAAAGGCGCGGCGCTGGAGGGGCGAGAGGGTCATCGGCGCTGGAACTCCGGCGACATCAGAAGAAGGGTCAGGGCCTCGGGCCGGCTCTCGGCCCGAGCGACGGCCGAGCAAGTCCGTTCGCCCAGTCGGGCGCCCAGGGCGGAGCGGGCGACGGCGTTCACATCCGTGACGGCGGCGGCGTCGGCGGCGGTTCGCGCCCAGTTCAACCGCTTGACCAGGGCGTCGGGCCCGGCCCAGTCGGCGGCCGTGTCGGGCCAGCCCTCGGGCGACGGCGGCGCGAAGGGCGGCTGGCCCATGTCGACCAGCGCCTGTCGCAGAAGCGCGGGGCGTCGGGGGCCTTCATCCAGAGCCCGTCCGGCCGAGACGACGAACTCATAGGGCGTCTTGATCTTGGCGGCCTGGGGCGTCCAGGTCTCGGGCGCTTCGATCAGGGCGCGGGCGACCTCAGCCAGATCGCCTTGAGATCCGGTCCAGGCGGCCTCGAGCCGAGCGACCAGGGCCGGGGGCGGATCGTCGGCGACGAAATGGGCCGCGATCCGCCGCGACAGCCGCTTGGCCGTGGCCGGATGGCGCGCCAGATCCCGCAATATGGCCTCGCCCTGTCGGCGGCCGGTCTGGGCGTAGGTCCGGCCCATGACCGTTCGGACGCCGGGTTCGTGAATCTCGGGGCGGAAGACGAAGCCGCCGCCGTCCGCCCTTTGCCGATCCTGCTGGCGGGGGATCGACCATCCCGTCAGGGCGCGGGCCAATTCGGTGACGTCGGCCTGATCATAGCCGCCGTCGGCGCCGACCGTGTGCAGCTCCAGCATTTCGCGGGCCAGATTCTCGTTCAGCCCCAGCCTGCGGCGCGCGCCGGCTCGGCTGTCCGGTCCGGCCGATCGGGCCTGATCAAGGTACAGAAGCATGGCCGGATGCTGTTCGGCGGCGAGGACCAGATCCTCGAACCGGCCGAAGACATGGGGGCGAATGGCTTCGCGCTCATAGGTGTCGACGAAGGCGCCGGCGGTGAATTTGGCGGCCGAGACGGTCAGGGCGTTGGCCCAGAACAGGGCCCAGCGCTCGGCGAACCCCTGGTCGGTCTCCAGGCCCAGCCGAACGCGATCCAGAAAGCCGCGGGCCGTGTCCTCGGTTATGGCGCGCCGCGCCGCCTGCCGGGCCTGACTCGCGGCCTGCGCCGTCGGATCGGGCGCGCCGCGGGGCGCCGCCGCCTCGCGCCGGCCGGTCCCGCTGGCCTGATAGGCCAGGAAGGCCTCCATCCGTTCAGCGGTCGAGACGGCGGCGCCGGAGGGTTGGGGCGCGCCTTCGGCCCGGATCTGACCCAGCGCCCAACCTCTGGGATCGGCGGCGACGCGGTCGATCTCGCCGGGACGCGCGCCCAGGCCCAGCCGGGTCACGGCGACGGCGGCCTCGAAGGCGGATGCGGCCATGGGTGGTCTCCTTGCCGGCTTTGTCCGTTCAACGGCTCCAAGGCGGAATCTCCGTCGCCGGAAGCCTGCGGCCGGGTTTCACCCCTCGCGTTCATGCTTTACGCTGGAGGCGATGGCGCTGCTGGACTGGATGAGCGATGTGGCCGGGCCGGTGGTCCGGGGCGAGGGCGTGCTGCTGCGCCCCCCGCGCGCTGCGGACTATGCGGCGTGGTCGCGGTTGCGCGACGGGTCGCGCGACTATCTCCAGCCGTGGGAGCCGGCCTGGCCCGAGGACGATCTGAGCAAGGGCGCCTTTCGACGCCGGCTGTCCATCTATGCGCGGGAAATGGAGCTGGGAAACGCCTGGCCCTTCTTCATCTTCATCGAGGACGGCAAGACCCTAGTCGGAGCCGTGACCCTGTCGAACGTGCGGCGCGGCGTGGCCGAGACGGGCACCCTGGGCTATTGGATCGGTCAGCCCTTCGCCGGGCGCGGCCATGGAACGGCGGCGGTGCGCGCCGTGGTCGCCTACAGTTTCGAGCGGCTGAAACTGCACCGTTTGGAGGCCGCCTGCCTGCCCAGCAACCACGGATCGCGTCGCGTTCTTGAGAAATCGGGTTTTCGGCACGAGGGTCTGGCCCGCGCTTATTTGAAAATTAACGGCGATTGGGCAGATCATCTGCTGTTCGGCCTCGTGGAGGACGAGTTTGATCGCGGCGGCCGGGGGTCGTCTTGAGGGAACGACTGCTGTGAACGCGCGACCTCGCTCGCTGGCCTGGGACGCCACCGCCGCCATCGAGGCCCTGGCGGCGGCCGATACGGCCCTGTGGGTCTGGACGCCGGCCGAGGATCAGCTGCGTTTCACCGGCGCGACCCGCGCCCTGGGCCTGGGCCCCCTGGCGCCGGAATGTTCAGGCGCCGGCTTCGTCGCCTCGACCCTGCCGCAGGATCGGTCGCTGGCCGAGAAGATGCTGAAACCGCAGGAAGAGGGCACCGAAATCGCGGTGCGCCTGCGGATGCGCGGAGCCGAGACCTGCCTGTGGCGCGGGGTCTGGCTTGAGGACGGCCTTCGCGCCGCCGGCGTCGTCGCGCTGGAGGCCAAGTTCACCGGTTCGGACCGCGACACCCTGACCGGCCTTCTGGACCGTCGCGCCTTCATCGCCCGCGTCGGCGAGGTGCTGACCCAGGCGGGCGAATATGAATTGGTCGTCGGCGACGTGGACCGTCTGCGGCGTCTGAACGAGGCCCTGGGCCATGAGCGGACGGATCTGGTGCTGTCGGCCCTGGGCTCGCGCCTCGCCGCCGCCTTCCCCAAGGACGCCGCCGCGGCGCGGATCGGCGAGGACGAGTTCGCCATCATCGTGCCCAAGACCGCCTCTCACACCAGCTATCGGGTGCGCGAGGCGCTGGAACAGCCGCTGCGGGTCGCCGGTTTCGACATCTATCCCACCGTCTCGATCGGAGCCGTCATCGTCGAGGGCGGGCCGGATGCGCCCGACGCCTCAGAACTGCTGCGCCGGGTCGAGCTGGCGGTGGAATCGGCCAAGGCGGCCGGGCGGGGCGGGTCGGCCGCGTATGGGCGGGCCCTGGAAAGCGATTCCCTGAGCCGACTGGCGCTGGAGGCGGATCTGAGAAACGCCTTCGTGCGCGGCGAGATCACCCCCTTCTTCCAGCCGATCGTGAACCTGAAGACCGGCGCCGTGGCGGGCTTTGAGGCCCTGGCGCGCTGGCGTCATCCCCGGCGGGGCCTGGTGCCGCCGGACGAGTTCCTGGGCCTGACGGCCGACCTGGGGATGATGAACGAGCTGGGTCTGCTGATGATGACCCAGTCGGCGCGGCAACTGGCGGAATGGATTCAACGCCACCCCCTGGCCGGAAAGCTGTTTTGCAGCGTGAACCTGTCGGTCGGCGAGATCGAACGGCCGCATCTGTGCGAGGACGTGGCGCGGGTGATCAGGGAGGCGGGCCTGCCCCGCGGCGCCCTGAAGCTGGAAGTCACCGAGGGCGACATCATGCGCGACACCGCCCGCGCCGCCGAGGTGCTGCAGTCGCTGAAGGACGTCGGGGCGTCGCTGGCCCTGGACGATTTCGGCACCGGCTTCTCGTCGCTGTCGTACCTGGCGCGCCTGCCGTTCGATACGCTGAAGATCGACCGCTATTTCGTCCTGACGATGAACAAGGACGAGGGCTCGGCCAAGATCGTCAAGTCGGTCGTCAACCTGGGCCGTGACCTGTCGCTGGAGGTCGTCGCCGAAGGGGTCGAGAACGCCGAACTGGCCGCCCTGCTGCTGGAAGCCCAGTGCCACTACGGCCAGGGCTTCGGCTATGCGCCGGCGCTGCCGGCCCAGGAGGCGGAGGTCTATCTGGCCGAGAGCCTGGCGGACGGCACGGCGCCGCTGAAGCAGCGGTCGGCTTAGATTTCACTTTTCGTCATCCCAGGCCTTGTGCCTAGGATCCATTGACTCCGTCGATGACGGTAAGCCCCGGCGACACCGGGCGTATGGATCCTCGCCACAAGGGCGAGGATGACGGCTGGGGGGTGCATGACCGACGCCAGACTGGAGATCGCCGCCGGTTTCGCCACCGCACAGGGGCCCAAGGCGGACAATCAGGATTTCGGCGGGGTGCATCTGGGCACGGCGGCCGAGCAGCGCGAGCATGGGGTCGTGGCGGTCATCGCCGACGGGGTGTCGGGATCGAAGGCCGGGCGGATGGCGGCCGAGCTGACGACGCGCAGCTTTATCGACGGCTATCTGGATCAGAACCCGCTGAACGGCATCGCCGCCAACGGGATCAAGGCGCTGAGGGGCTTCAACCGCTGGCTTCATGCGCGGGGCAAGATCGATCCGGCGATGGAGGCGGCGGCGACCACCTTCACCGCCCTGATCCTGCGGGGACGTGAGGCGGTGGCGCTTCATGTGGGGGACAGCCGGGCCTGGCATTTCCGCGACGGGGTGCTGACCCGGCTGACCGAGGATCACACCCGGGCCCAGCAGGGGCTGAGCCATGTGCTGTACCGCGCCGTCGGCATCGAGGCGGACGTCAAGCTGGACGTGCGAAATGTAGGGCTGCAGCCGCACGATCGGCTGATGCTGACCACGGACGGGGTGCACGGGGTGCTGGACGAGGCCGCCCTGGCGCGGCTGCTGGGACGGCGCGGATCGCCCGACGCCGACGCCCAGGCCATTCTGGACGAGGTCGCCGAGGCGGGGGCGCGCGACAACGCCACCGTCCTGATCCTCGACGTCATCCGGGTCGGGGCGCCCGACTGGGAGGCGATCACGGCCGAGGCCGAAGGCCTGGCCATCCTGCCGCCGCCGAAACAGGGCGAGACGGTGGACGGGTTTCATCTGGAGCGGTTGGTCGCCGACGGCCGCTACACGCGGCTGTTCCTGGCGCGGTCTGGCGAAGAACGGGTGGTGCTGAAGTTCCCCAAGCCGGCGGCGGTGTCGGAACGGGGGGCGAGGACCGCCTTCCTGCGCGAAGCCTTCATCGGCCGGCGGATCGACAGCCCCTTCGTCGGCAAGGTGCTGACGCTGGATGCGGGGCGCCAGAGCCGGCTCTATATCGTCCAGCCCTTCTATCAGGGCCAGACCCTGCATGCGCGCCTGGCCGAGGACGGGCCGTTCGAGATCGCCGAGGGGATCGGCGTGGCCCTGAAGCTGGCGCGGGGGGTGGCGGCCCTGCATCGGGCCGGGGTGATCCACCGCGACATCAAGCCGGACAATGTGATCCTGGAGGCGAACGGCGGGCTGAAGCTGGTCGATCTGGGCGTGGGCCGGCTGAAGCGGGCCGAGGAGTTCGCCGAGGCCGAGGCGCCGGGCACGGCCGGTTTCAAGGCGCCCGAAATGTACGACGGCGAAAGCGGGAGCGCCGCCACCGACCAGTTCGCCCTGGGGGTGACCCTGTACCGGCTGTTCACCGGCGCCTATCCCTGGGGCGAGGTGGATCCGTCGGACGCGCCGCGCTTCGACCGCGCTCCGACCCCGCCCGGGCGACGCCGACCGGACATGCCCGCCTGGCTGGAGGCCGCCGTCCTGCGCGCCGTCGCCGTCGATCCGGACGAACGGTTCGAGGACGTCGAGGAACTGATCCACGTGCTGGAGACCGGCAGCGCGGCGGCCGCCCCGGCCCCCCGCCCCCTGTCGCTGATTGAGCGCGATCCGGTGCGGTTCTGGCAGGGGGCTTGTCTGGTTTTGGTTCTGCTGCTGCTGATTTCGCTGGCGACACGCTAGGGGAGAATGCGCCCGGTGTCATTGTGGTGCGCGCAAGTATTCAGCGTCGCAAAATATGCATTCTTACTTAGGTAACTGTGGTGGAGATGTAAACGCTGTCGCCTTAATGTGGAGCAGAACGGTTGCATGGCTAAGGCGTGTTGGCGAGATTATATCTCAATTTTCAACTCGAAGGAGACAAAGTCTTGCGTGTATCCGCTCTCCAGACTAGGGCATTGGAAAATGCTTAGTGATTGACGGCGGCCTTTCCGTCAGCCTGTTCAGCGTGGTCCTTACGTATGCAAGATGCCGTTGTAGAAAGTAAATTCGATCAGTTGAGTATCGGGGCGTCAGAAGAAGAGAATGTGAGCCAAAGGTCCTTGACGCAGCTTCTGATCAGCCAAAAGACCGCTTTAGTGGCGCGCCGTTTTACAGCGCGCGCCGCCCGTCTCTTCAAATCCGCCGGCTATACGAACGCCCAAAGAGCTCCTCTTCGCGTCCTGAAGACCGCGCCCGACGGCATGACCCAGGCGGAGCTCGCCGCCAGTCTTCAAATCTCGGAACCGACCCTGTCACGTCGCGTCGCGCGTCTGCTGGCCGACGGGCTGATTTCCAAACAGCGTCGACCCGGCGACGGCCGGGCCAATACGATCAAGCTGGAGCCCCGGGGCTATCAGGCGCTTGAACAGTCCGAAGCCATGGCGGCGCGGGATCGCGACATCCTGTTCCAGGGCCTCTCTCAGGAAGAGCTGGACATCGCCTTGAAGGTCTTGAGCCTGCTGGCCGCGCGCATCGCCGCACCTCTGAACGGCGCGCTGAACGAGGATGCGCAACCGGACGAGGAGGAGGACGCGGACGGGGACGCCTGATCGGCGATCAGGCCCGCCCGCCCTGGGCTGACAGCCGGCCGGCGTCCACGCCCATGCGCGCCAGGGCGCGGGTCCATTTGGTCTGGTGATCGCTATCGAAGATCAGGTCCAGGTCCGCTTCCGTGGTCAGCCAGACGTTATCGGCCAGTTCGTCTTCCAACTGCCCCTCGCCCCAGCCGGCGTAGCCGAGCAGCAAGGTGGCGTGGCGCGGTCCCATGACCGTATCCGTCATCGCCGCCAGGGCCTCGCGCGTCCCCGTCATGGCCAGGCCGTCGCCGAAGGGCAGGGTGTCGTCCCCCACGCTCCAGTCGTCGGTGTGCAGGACGAAGCCGCGTTCGCGCTCGACCGGCCCGCCCATCAGAACCGGACGGCCTACGGACTGTTCCGGCGCGGGCGCGTCCAGCTTGTCCAGCACCGCCTTCAGATCGATTCCCTGGGCGGGCCGGTCGAGCCTCAGACCCATGGCGTGGTCCGGCCCATGGGCGCAGATCAGAATTACGGCGTGTTCGAACCGGGGATCGCCGATGCCGGGCATGGCGACCAGAAGACGGCCCGTCAGGGAGGAGGCGTCGGTCATGGTTTCCATAATCGGGGCTGAATGGGCCCGGCGCAAGCGCGCTGCGCTTGTCTTGGCGGCGTCGGCCGCTATCTGTCGCAGGCGCACCCAAGCCAACCCGCGCGGAGAGATTCCATGACCATCCAGATCGGCGACCGCATTCCCGAGGCGACCTTCGCCCAGGCCACGGCGGAAGGCCCCAAGCCCGTCAACACCGCCGACGTCTTCGCCGGCAAGACCGTGGCGCTGTTCGCCGTCCCCGGCGCCTTCACCCCCACCTGCTCGGCCCGTCACCTGCCGGGCTTCAAGGACAATCTGGACGCCTTCAAGGGCAAGGGCGTCGACGTCGTCGCCTGCCTCTCCGTCAACGACGCCTTTGTGATGAAGGCCTGGGCCGAGAGCCAGGGCGTGGAAGACGGCTCGATCGTCATGCTGGCGGACGGCAACGGCGAACTGACCCGCGCGCTCGGCCTGGTGCTCGACGGCTCGGGCTTCGGCCTGGGCGAGCGGTCGCAACGCTATTCGATGCTGGTCAAGGACGGCGTCGTGACCGAGCTGAACGTCGAACAGGGCGGCGAGTTCAAGGTCTCCTCGGCCGAGCATCTGCTGGCCCAACTCTGATCGGGATCGGGCCGCGCCGACGCTTCGCATTTTGAGCGCGGCCCAACACGCATGACGACGGACGTCTTCAGCCCCGAGAAGCGCAGCGCGGTGATGCGCCGCGTCAAGGGGCGGGACACCTCGCCCGAACTGGCCGTGCGCAGGGTGCTGCGCGCGGCCGGGATCGGCTATCGGCTAGGCGGCCAGCGGCTGGCGGGACGGCCGGATCTGACAATGAAGGGGCGGCGGGTCGCCGTCTTCGTCCACGGCTGCTTCTGGCACGGCCATGACTGTCCGCGAGGATCGCGCAAGCCCAAGGCCAACGCCGACTACTGGGGCGGCAAGATCGCCCGCAACCGCGCCAGAGACGCGCGATCGGCCGAGACCCTGACGGCCGACGGCTGGCGGGTGGTGATCGTATGGGAGTGTGACCTGCGCACACCCGATTTCGCCGCTCGGCTGGTCGCCGAGATCAAGGGTCAGGCCGCGTCGACGTCTGAGGTCGAAGGCTGAGGCGTTGCAGCGCCTGCGTCCTGGGCCGCGTCGTCCAACACATGCTGTAGCGCTGCGAACAGGGCCGGCGGCGTCAGGGGCTTGGAGACGAAATAGGCCATGCCGGCGGCCTGGCAGGCGGCGATGTCTTCCGGCGCGGAATCCGCCGTCACGGCCACAACGGGTGTTCGGGCGTTCGGACCGTCGCCGGCGCGCAGCCGGCGGGTGGTCTCGCGCCCATCAAGCTCGGGCATGCGCACGTCCATGAAGATGACGTCGAAGACGACTTCGGCGCAGCGTTGCAAGGCGATCACCCCGTCGGAGGCGGTGACGATGTCGCAGCCCAGGGGCTCGAGGATCAGCTGAACCGCGCGACGGTTGATGTCGTGGTCATCGACCACCAGCAGCTTCAACGGACGGTCGGCCTCTTCGGGCGGAGGCGGCGCGGCCGGCGTCTCGACGGGCGGCGTCTCGGCGGCCGGCGCTGGGACGTCTTCGGCAGGGGGCGCAATAGGCGGAGCGGCAAGGGGCAGGGCCAGCGCGTCGGGGCGGGCCGTCAGCCCCCGGGCCGCTGGAGCCGTTCGCTCCGTCGCCCGGCCGGCCGGCAGGAACAGAGACACGGTGAAGCGCGCGCCCTGGCCGGGGGCGCTGCGCGCCGTCAGCCGTCCCCCCATCAACTCGGTCAGATCCCGGCTGATGGACAGGCCCAGGCCCGAGCCGCCGAACTGTGCGCCGACGCCTTCGGCCGTCTGATCGAAGGGGTTGAAGAGGCGCTCCATCTGCTCGGCGGTCAGGCCCGGACCCGTATCGGCGACTTCGAACAGAAGGGCATAGCCGGACGGCTCTTCCGGCCAGGCCTCAAGGCGCAGGGTGATCTGTCCCTCGGCGGTGAACTTGACCGCATTGGACATCAGATTGTTCAGCACCTGACGGATCCGCATGGGATCGCCCTTGACGTCGCGCGGCATCTGGGCGGCGCCCTCGACCCGCAAGGTCAGGCCCTTGGCCTCGATCGGTCCGCGCCACAGACGCAGGGTCTGGGCCAGCATGGCGCGCAGATCGAAATCCACCACCTCGACCTTCATCCGGCCGGCGCCGATGCGGGTGTGGTCCAAAAGATCGTCCAGCAGGGCCTTCATCATGAGGCCCGCGTCGGTGATCAGGGCGGTGTTGGCGCGAGAAGCGGCGTCGGCCGCCTGAAGCTCGGCCGCGCCGGTCAGGATGGCGCCGATCGGGGTGCGCAGATCATGGCCGATCGCCGCCAGGAAGGCGGTATGGGCCGCCAGATTCTGTTCGGCCTGCCGCCGCAGCCGATCCGCCTCGTCGCGCGCCCGCTGGCGCTTTTCGGCCGTCTCGCTGATGATTTGCCAACTGAGCACGGTGAAGATGACGAACATCACCACGGCCGCAGAGGCGGTCATGATGACCGAGACGCCGGCCCCGAAATGGGCGGCGAAGAACGGCGTGGACAGCAGATACAGCATCGGCGGCGAAAGGGTCGCAGCCAGAAGCATCTTGGATCGGGGCGCGTTGATCATCGAAAACAGCATCTGCGCCGGCAGCATCAGGGCCGCGCACAGGCCGCCCATTGCGCCGCCCATCAGCCACATGGGAATGGACAGGCCGCCGAAGGTCGCGGCGCTGATCAGGATCGCGGCGCAGGTCGGGATTTTCCGTAGGCGAGCGTCGGGCGCGCGTGAAGCCATGCGCAGGACCGCCCATTCCACCGTCTGGGCCAGGCCGTAGATCAGCAGCCAGAGCAGCGAGAGCCGCCAACCCAGCATCGGCGTCACGACCAGGGCGGTCGCCGCCGCCGTCGCCAGCCGTTGCGCCGCCTGCTTGGCGCGGAAGCGAGACGCCACAGTCCAGCCACTCACAGCCGTTGGGACCATGTTCGTCTGTTGCATTCCGCTTCCCATCGGCGCGAACGGTCTTCGTTCGTCGGGCCACAGGATGCGCAGATCGAAACTAACGCTCCGTCAACGGCCCGATCCCACGGCGGCGGAAACGGTGGAAAACCCGTCGGCGCGCAGGCGGGCGGCCAGGTCGCGTTTGATCGCGCCGACCAATCCCGGTCCCTGATAGATCAGGGCGGAATAGATCTGCACCGCCGAGGCCCCCAGGCGAAGGCGAGCATAGGCTTCGGCCCCGCTGTCGATCCCGCCGACGGCGATCAGCGGCAGACGGCCTTGCGCCGCCTCGGCCGCCGCCCGCAGCGCCCTTTCGGCGAAGGGACGCAAGGGAAGACCCGACAGGCCGCCGCTCTCTCCGGCCTGGGGCGAGCTTAGGGTTTCGGGGCGTTCCAGGGTGGTGTTGGAGACGATCAGCCCGTCGATCCGATGGGCCAGGGCGGCCTCGACGATCATGCCGATCTCGCCTGCGACCAGGTCCGGCGCGATCTTCAGGAAGACCGGCGCGCGGTCGGGTCGGGCCGTCGGCCGGGCCGCCTCGATCCGACCCAGCAGATCGTCCAGCTGGTCCCGCCCCTGCAAGGCGCGCAGGCCGGGCGTATTGGGCGAGGAGATATTGACCGTGAAATAGGCGGCCCGGCCCGCGAGGCGCTGAAGCCCGGCGACATAGTCGGCCGCCTTGTCCTCCGTATCCTTGTTGGCGCCCAGATTGGCGCCGACGACGACGCCCTGGGGGCGTCGCTCAAGCCGGGCGGCGAAGGCGTCGAGCCCGGCGTTGTTGAAGCCCATGCGATTGATGATCGCCTGGTCTTCCTGCAGTCGGAACAGCCGCGGCCGGGGATTGCCGGCCTGGGGCCGGGGCGTGACCGAGCCGCATTCCACAAAGCCGAAGCCAAGCCGCGACAGGCCGCGCAGCGCCTCCCCGTTCTTGTCCAATCCCGCCGCCAGGCCGATCGGATTGGGCAGGTCGAGGCCGGCGATTGTCGTGTGCAGGATGGGATCATCGACCGGGGCGGCGGGCAGGGGCGCCAGGGCCAGACCCTGGATCGCCAGCCGGTGCGCGGTTTCCGGGTCCAGACGGCGCAGGCCGGCCGCCAAGCCGTCGAACAGGTTCATGCCGCATCCTCGAACCGCATGGCCCCGTCCTCGGCTACGGCGAAGGGGCGGCTGGCGGTGACGGCGGCGACGGGCAGGGGGGCGTAGAGATGGGGAAACAGGGCGCCGCCGCGCGACGGCTCCCACACCAGGGCTTCGTCGAGCAGCGCCAGATCGATCGTCAGCAGCATCAGATCGGCCTGACCGGCGTAGTGGCGGCGCGCGGTCTCGACCAGTTGATCGGCCGTCGACATATGGATGTAGCCGTCGGCCAGATCGACGACGGAGCCTTCGTAGCGACCTTCCGCCACCATGCGGCGCCAGTCGTTCGACGACAGGATCTTGTAGGCGACGGACGTCATGCCGCCCCGCCCAGGGTGCGCGGGGTCAGAAAGCCTTCGTAGGTGCAGCGCCCGGCCGCATCGACGGTGAACAGGGCCGCCGCCCCGGTCGGAAAACCCCCGGCCAGGCGATCGAGAATGGCGGGCGAGGCCGCGCTTTCCGACAGATAGTCGCCGGCCAGCGCATGGACCCCCGGATTGTGGGCCAGAACCAGCAGACAGCCGGCCTCTTCCTCGCTGGCCTCGACGAAGCCGCGCAGGACGTCGGCAGGGGCGTTGTACAGGCGCGGCTCGTCGCGCACCTCCACATCGCCGAAGGCGTCATGCATCTGCTCCCAGGTCTGGCGGGTGCGGACCGCCGAGGACACCAGGGCCAGATCGGGCTTCAGCCCGCGCTCAGCCAGGGCCCGCCCCATCAGCAGGGCTTCGTTGCGTCCGACGGCGGACAGGGGGCGGGCTTCATCGCCGCCGGACGGGCTGTTCGGCTCGGCCTGGGCGTGCCGCATGAGGATCAGTCGATGCATGGGGCTTCGCCATAAGGCCGTTCGCAGGCGGCGACCAGATGGGACGACGTCAACTCCCCGTCAGAAGCGATCAGCCGAGCGGCCCGTCGTGGGAGACGGAGGCGGCGGGCTGGGGGGCAAGCGCCGCCTTGGCCGGGACGCGCTGGGCCTTGCCGCTGGGGCGGATGCGGGCGTAGGCCTGACGCGACGCCTCCAGCAGGATCAGACCGGCCGCGCCCGGCGCGATCCGACGGCCGACCTGTTCGAAACCGTCGGCCAGGGGCAGCAGGGGCGACCAGGGTGGGACATAGAGGGTCTGGGACCAGGCCGTCGGCTCCAGCCCCGCCTCGCGCACCAGCCGTTCCAGCTGGCCCCGCGTGAACGGCCGGCCGTGGCCGAAGGGGGTGTTTTCAGCGCGGGACCAGAGCCCGCCCCGCGCGGCGGCGGCCAGGATGATGCGGCCGGTTGGGGCCAGGGCGCGCACCGCCTCCAGCAGCAGGGCCGTCGGGTCGTCGGCCTCTTCCAGGGCGTGGACCAGCAGGATGCGGTCAAAGGCGCCGGCGGCGAAAGGCAGGCGGCGGTCATCGACCAGCAGGCTGCGGTTGCGGCCGACGCTGGGCCAGTGTTCGACCCCCTGGCCGCCGGGCATGGCCGCCACGACCCGTCGCGCCCCGATGAAGGCGTCCAGCCAGGGGGTGGCGTAGCCCAGGCCCAGAACGTCGCAGCCTGTCGCCTCGCCCCAGGCGTCCTCCAGCCGACGCGCCAGCAGTCGACGAGCCAGGGCGCCGGTCGGCTCGCCGTAGAAGGTTCGAAGCTCGTCGATGCTGCGCCGCATGTCGCCACCATAGGCCGCCGGGGTCCGTCCTGCTAGAACGTCGCCATGACCCTGGACGTTCATCTGTTCCCGTGCCGCAGCGACAACTACGGCTTTCTGATCCGCGATCGGGCGACGGGAACCGTCGCGGCGGTCGATACGCCGGACGCGGCGCGCATCCTGCAAGAGCTGGACGGCCTGGGCTGGGGGCGGCTGGACCTGATCCTGAACACCCACTGGCATCCCGATCACACAGAAGGCAACGAAAGGCTGAAGGCCGAGACGGGCTGCGAGATCGTGGGGCCGCAGGAGGTGGCGCGCGTGGCGCCGCTGGACCGCGTCGTCGGCGATGGGGACACGATCGCGGTGGGCGAGACACGGTTCGAGGTCACGGGTACGCCGGGCCACACCCTGGGCCACGTCGTCTATCGGTCGGTGGAGGCGGGGGCGGCCTTCGTCGGCGACACCCTGTTCGCCCTGGGTTGCGGCCGCCTGTTCGAGGGGACGCCCGAACAGATGTGGGCCAGCCTTCAGACCCTGGCGGCCTGGCCGCCGGAGACGGTGATCTTGTGCGCCCATGAATATACGGCCGCCAATGCGCGCTTCACCCTGAGCCTGGACCCCCGGCCCGAGACGGCCGCCCACGCCGAGGCGATCTTTGAGGCGCGGGCGCGGGGCGAGGCGACCGTGCCCACGACCCTCGAGACGGAACTGCGGTTCAACCCCTTCCTGCGGGCGGGTGACGCAGAGCAGTTCGCCGCGCGTCGGGCGGCCAAGGACGGCTTCAGCGGCTGAGGACGTCGTCCGCCACCAGGCGCACGATCCGCGCCGAGGACGGGCGGCCCGCGACGCCGGCGCGCGGCTCGATCACGATCCGCAGGGTGCCGCGGCTGAAGGCCGTCTGGCTGGTGCGGCCCTGATCGACGATTTCGATCCGCCGGATGCGGTTGGCTTCGGACCGTAGATTGGGCGAGCGGGCCATGCGGACGATGGCGTCCACGGCGGTGGACAGGGCGTCGGCGGCCACCGCCTCGGACCCCGGCTGGATATCGACATCGACCACGACCAGGCGCCCCAGAGCCCGGCTGGCGCGGTCGCTCTGGCGGACGATGTAGTTCCACAGCTGAACGGCGGTCAGGCCGGGCGCCAGAAGGGGCGCGGCCTCGCCGTTGCGCGACACCGGCGATCCTTGCGGCGCGGCGGTGGTGTAGAGGGTCATGCCGCCGTCGGGCGTGACCCGCAGGATCTGATCGCCGTTGTCGTTGCGATAGATGATGTCGCCGCGCGGCGCGGCGGTTGGACGCAGCACCCAGATCTCGGTCGACTGCTCGAACCGCATCAGGGGCCGGGCGCCCGTCACATCCAGCACGAAGGCTTGACCCGTGCCGGAGACGTAGCGGGCCGACGGGGGCAGGTTGCGGCGCGACTGGGCGTGGCAGTCGGCCGGCAGGACGGCCGGGGCGGCGACGGACAGGCCAAGGGCGACGACGGCGGCAAGCGCCGTCGCAGTCCCGCGCGGCGATTTTTTCGCCCAGGCCGATCCCGTCAACATCATGAGACTATGGATGAAACCGTCACGCGGCGGATTTTGGGCGAAGCCCGTTCACCCGACCAGGTATTGGCCGCCGTTCAGCGACAGGGTGCAGCCTGTGACATATCCAGCACGCTCGCCCACCAGCCAGGAGACCATGTCGGCGATCTCCTCGCCCTTGCCCAGGCGGCCAACGGGAATCTGCGACACGATCGATTCCAGAACCTTGGGGTCCATGGCGCCGACCATTTCGGTGTCGATATAGCCGGGGGCGATGCAGTTGACGGTCACGCCCTTCCTGGCGTTTTCCAGCGCCAGGGCCTTGGTGAAGCCGATCATTCCGGCCTTGGCGGCGGAATAGTTGGTCTGGCCGATCTGACCTTTCTGACCGTTGATCGAGGAGATGTTGACGATCCGGCCGTGGCCCCGGTCGCGCATGCCGTTGATGACCTGGCGCGTCATGTTGAAGACGCTGTCCATATTCACCCGGATCACGTCGGACCACTGGTCGTGGCTCATCTTGTGGAAGAAGCCGTCGCGGGTAATGCCGGCATTGTTGACCAGGATGTCGATCGGACCCAGTTCGGCCTCGACCTCGCTGACGGCGCGGGCGCAGTCCTCGAAACTGCCGACATTGCCCTTGACCACCATGACGCCCAGGGCGCGGGCGGTGGCCTGGGCCGCCTCGTCATTGCCGGAATAGCCGGCGGCCACCCTTATGCCGTCCTCGCTGAGGCGTTGAACGATCGCCTTGCCTATGCCCCGGGTTCCGCCGGTCACCAATGCTACGCGCGCCATCCGTCCGTCCTTGTTTCCTCGCGTCCGTCTGCTGCGGACTGTCGCTCAAGGTGTAGCCGCGCAGGGGTTGCGGATCAAAGCCCCATTTCCCTTGCGGCGCCTTTGCGCCTGTTCAGGCGCGTCAGGCCGCCATCTTCTCCATGTCGATGACGAACCGATAGCGGACGTCGGACTTCAGCATCCGCTCATAGGCGTCATTGATCTGGTCCGGGGCGATGGTCTCGATGTCGCAGGCGATGCCGTGTTCGGCGCAGAAGTTCAGCATCTCCTGGGTCTCGGCCATGCCGCCGATCAGAGAGCCGGCGATCCGCCGCCGACGCCACAGCAGGGGCACGGCGAACACCGGCAGGCCCTCGGTGGTCAGGCCCAGCATGACCATGGTGCCGTCGCGGGCCAGAAGCTGGGTGTGGGCGGCGATCTCGTGGGTGGCCGAGACGGTGTTGATGATCAGGTCGAAGCTTTCGGCCGCCGCCTTCATCGCCGCCTTGTCGCTGCTGATCAGGAAATGTTTGGCGCCCATCCGCTCCGCATCGGCCTTCTTGCGGTCGGAGGTGGACAGGACGGTGACCTCGGCGCCCATGGCGGCGGCCAGCTTGACCGCCATATGGCCCAGTCCGCCCAGGCCGATGACCGCCACCTTGGAGCCCGGTCCGACCTTCCATTCCTTCAGCGGCGAATAGGTCGTCACCCCGGCGCACAGCAGGGGGGCGGCGACGTCCAGCGGCAGGCTGTCGGGAATGGTGACGACGAAGTGCTGATCGACCGTGATATGGTCGGAATAGCCGCCCTGGGTGATGGTCTCGGCCGTGCCGCCCTTCCTGTCCTTGGCCCCATAGGTGCCGGTGAAGCCGGGCACGCAATATTGCTCAAGCCCCTCCCGGCAGGATGAACATTCGCGGCAGCTGTCGACCATGCAGCCGACGCCGACGCGGTCGCCTTCCTTGAAACGGACGACGCTGGAGCCGACGGCCTTGACCACGCCGGCGATCTCGTGGCCCGGCACCAGGGGATAGGAGGCGGGTCCGGTCTCGCTGCGGGCCATGTGCAGGTCCGAATGGCAGATGCCGCAGTATTTGATCTCGATCAGCACATCGTCCGGCCCGGGATCGCGCCGCTCGAAGCTGTAGGGGACCAGGGGCTTGTCGGCGGCGGTCGCGGCGAAGGCGCGGGTGGCGATCGGCATGGAGAGTCCTTCAGGCTTTAGGGCGTGGCTGACAGATGCGCACCGCCGGCGCCGCCCGCAAGGCCGGCCCTATTTGAGCTGGGCGATCAGAGCCATGGCCGCCGCCGGATTGCGCACCTTGGCCCCCGAGATGAAATAGGCGAAGACCTCGCCGCGCTCGGCCCAGGCGCGGACCTGGTCGGCGACGGCGGACAGTTCGTCGGCGGTCATGCCGGTCGGTTCGTCTTCGCGGCTGGACATCAGCCGGGCATAGGAGAAGTCGGCGGTGGGCTCGTCGATCTGGGGCCAGGTCGGCTCTTCGTCATCGACGGCGTAGACGATGGCGACGCCGTATTTGCGGGCCAGGTCATAGAACTGTTCGGTGGCGAAGGTCGGATTGCGCACCTCCAGGGCGTGGCGCAGGCGGACCCCGTCCTTCTCGGGCGGCAGCAGCTTCAAGAAACCCTCGAAGTCTTCAGGATCGAACTTCTTGGTCCCCATGAACTGCCAGTTGATCGGCCCCAGCCTGTCGCCCAGTTCGGTCAGGCCCTGGGACAGGAACCGGTCGAAGCTCTCGCCGCCGTCGGACAGGATCTTGCGATTGGTGCAATAGCGGCTGGCCTTGACCGAGAAGACGAAGCCTTCGGGCGTCTCGTCGCGCCACTTGCGCCAGGAGTCGGGCTTGAAGGTGGAATAGTAGGTGCCGTTGATCTCGATCGAGGTCAGTTTCGAGGCGGCGTATTCCAGCTCGCGCTTCTGAACCAACCCGTCCGGATAGAAGACGCCGCGCCACGGCTCATAGGTCCAGCCGCCGACGCCGATGTGGATGGGGTGGGTCATGGTTCGCTGCCTTCGTCGTTCGATCCGACCTCAGAGCCATCGGATTGCCAATCCTCAAGCGCGTGCCGAATGCGTCGGATAAATACGTCCGCATCGTCGATCCGATAGGGGACGGCATGGCTCTTGTAGAGCATCACGTGAGCGTCCGCGCTCAACTCGGGCCGAGCGGCTCCGAGCCGGGGGAAGTCCGTAAGCAAATCCAGTTTCGCGAACAGGCCCTCGATACAGTCATCGGCCTGACGGCTCCCAAACAGTTCCAGACCTTGCAAATAGACCTGCTGCAAATCCGCCCGCGCCTCGCGGCTCAGGCGAAGCATTAGGAGGCGCGGCGCAACTGGGCGCGCAGTTCCTCGATCACTTCACGCGGAGACTGATCGGAAACGCCAGAGGCGTCGGCCTCTGCGATCAATCTTTGCCAGTGCGCGATTTTTTCGGCTTTGACCTGCTCTCGGCGGATAAGGTCGCGGATGACGTCGGAGGCGTTGGCGTAGCGGCCCGATTGGGCCTGTTCCTCGACCCAGGCCTTCATCGGGTCGGGCAGGGAGATGTTCATCGTGGCCATGGGCGATCCTTCCCTATCGCGTTGGAGGATGGACCTTTGGCAAACTTTGTCAATTCTCACCCCCCAAAGGGACGATCGGCCGAAAAAGGGTGTCCGAACTGTCCGATGTGTCCGATCTGTCTCCTTAGCCCGCCCGGACGTCAGAGGCGGTCGCAGGGGCGGCCGTCAGGGCCTGAATGCCGCCCAGCAGGGCGGCGGCGGTGACGGGCTTGGAGACGTGCAGATCGGCGCCGGCCGCCAGGGCCTGACGGCGGTGGTCGTCCATGGCGTTGGCGCTGAGTATGATGACGGGAGTGCGCCTGCGGCGGCTCGCCTCCACCCGGCGAATGGCGCGTGTCGCCGTCAGGCCGTCCATTTCCGGCATCTGCATGTCCATCAGCACCAGGTCGAAGTCCTGGCTCTGGAAGGCCTCAAGGGCCTGGAGCCCGTTGTCGACCGTGACGATCTGCATGTCGTGCGCGCCCAGGATCAACTGGACGACCCGCTGGTTGACGGGGTGATCTTCGGCCAGAAGCACGCGGAGCGCGGGCAGGGGCGCGGCGATCTGCGTCGCCCGGCCGCGTGTCTGGACATCGTAATCACCCAGGCTGCTGACGCGCGGCAACGGAATTTCGACCGTGAACCGGCTGCCGACGCCCGGTGTCGAGGCGGCTCTGATGCGGCCGCCCATCATCTCCGTCAGGGCGTGGCAGATCGACAGACCGAGACCGGTCCCGCCGAAGCGCCGGGTGACGGTGCTGTCGGCCTGAGTGAACCGCTCGAACAGGCGCGCGGCGTGGTCGCAGGAAAAGCCCACCCCCGTATCCTGCACCGTCAGGCTCAGCACGGTCAGGCCGTCGGAGTCTTCGCACACCCGGACGTCGACTTGGACGCCGCCGTGCTGAGTGAACTTGACCGCATTGGACAGGAGATTGTCCAGAATCTGGCGGATTCGCAGACTGTCGCCGACGAAGACGCCGCGGGCGTCGGCGTCGCGCCGCACCTCCAGGGTCAGGCCCTTGGCCTCGGCCCGCAGCCGCGCCACGTCCAGGCCGGCCTCCAGCGCCTCGTCCAGGTCGAAGGGGCGGGTCTCCAGGTTCAGCTGGCCGGCCTCGATCTTGGATACGTCCAGAATGTCCGAGACCAGGCGCTCCAGCGTCACGCCCGAACTCGCGATCAAGGCGACCATCTCGGCCTGTTCTGGGCTGAGGTCGGTCTTCGACAGGGCGTCGACGATTCCGATGACGCCGTTCAGCGGCGTGCGGATTTCATGGCTCATATTGGCCAGGAAGTCGGATTTGGCCTGGTTTGCGGCTTCCGCTGCGGCCTTGGCCTCCATCAGGGCGCGCTCAGCCGCGACCTTCTGGGTGACGTCGCGCGCGACGCCGAAGATCCGGTTCCCCAACCGCTGGGCGCGCCATTCCAGGGTGACGTAGCGGCCGTCCCGGTGGCGATACCGGTTGATCTGGCCCAGAACGGGATCACCCGGCCGACGGCTGACGACCTCGGCCATGGCCTCGCGCGTCGCCTCCTGGTCGTCGGGATGGATCAGGCTGGGCAGGAGGCGGCCCACCAACGCCTCGGGACGATAGCCGAGCACGGTGAACCAGGAGGCGCTGGCCTTGAGCACGGGCCCGTTGATGTCGCGCACCACCAGCAGATCCAGCGAGACGTCGAAGAAGGTGTCGAGATCCAGCTCCGGCGCCCTGCGAGGGGCGTCAAAGGGCGCGGCAGGCGTGAGCGAGTCTGCGATCGAGCGGCTGGTCATTGTTCGGCTTACCCGTATGGGACACGCCGTACAGCTTGCGGGTTAAGGACGCCTTTTCATCAGTAGGCGAAATCGGCGTAAATCCGCTTCACATCGCCGCCCCAGGGGCCGTGGTACAGGTCCAGCAGCCGCTCGGCGGGGGTGATCCCGCTGTCGGCGATGTCTTCCAATTCGGACAGATAGCCGCGCTCGTCCACCATGCCGCCCGAGAAGCGCGCCCGGTTCTTCAGGCCCTGTTTGGCGATATTGACCAGGTCCACGGCGATGTCGCGCACGCTGCGGCCCGCGACCTCGGCCTTGAGGCCCAGGCGGGTCACGTCGCGGCGCAGGCGCTCGTGGTCGGCGATGTCCCAGTCCTTGACCAGGTCCCAGGCGGCCGCCAGCGACGGCGCGTCGTACAGGACGCCGGCCCAGAGGGCGGGCAGGGCGCAGATCCGGCTCCACGGGCCGCCGTCGGCGCCGCGCATCTCCAGATAGGCCTTCAGCCGCACCTCGGGGAAGAGGGTGGTCAGGTGGTCGTTCCAGTCCTTGATGGTCGGATAGTCGCCGGGCAGGGCGGGCAGCTTGCCGGCCTGGAAATCGCGGAACGACTGGCCCGAGGCGTCGACGTATCGACCGTCGCGCTTGGCGAAATACATCGGGGTGTCCAGCGCATAGTCGGCGTAGCGCTCGAAACCGAAGCCGTCTTCGAAGACGAAGCCCAGCATGCCCGTTCGATCCGGGTCGGTGTCGGTCCAGACATTGGCGCGGGCCGACAGGAAGCCGTTGGGCCGGCCTTCGGTGAAGGGGCTGTTGGCGAACAGGGCGGTGGCGATCGGCTGAAGCGCCAGGGAGGTGCGGAACTTCAGCACCATGTCGGCTTCGGAATCGAAGTCCAGATTGGCCTGGATGGTGCAGGTGCGCAGCATCATGTCCAGGCCCAGCGACCCCACCTTGGGCATATAGGCGCGCATGATGTCATAGCGGCCCTTGGGCATGACCGGCGTCTGCTCGCGCGTCCACAGAGGGTCGAAGCCGACGCCCAGGAAGCCGACGCCCAGCTGGTCGGCCACCTGTTTGACCTCCATCAGATGCTGGCCGGTCTCGTTGCAGATGTCGTGGATGGTCAGGAGCGGGGCGCCCGACAGTTCGAACTGCCCGCCGGGCTCCAGGCTGACTGAGGCGACGAAGCCCTCGTCGTTCTTGCGCTCCAGCCCGATCAGAAAACCGTTCTCCTCGACCGGCGTCCAGCCGAAGCGCTGCAGCCCCTCCAGCATGGCCTTGATGCCGTTCGGGCCGTCATAGGCGGGGCGGGCCAGGGTGGTCTTGTCGAAGCCGAACTTTTCGTGCTCGGCGCCGATGCGCCACTGGTCCTTGGGCTTGATCCCCTTGGACATGGCCTCGATCAGGGCGGTCCGGCTCAGCGGCGCGTTGTCGGTCATGCGTCAGTCCCCTTCGGCGCATCAGCGACCGTCTGTCGCGGCTAGATGGGCGAGGTTGAGGCAAGGCTCAAGGGGGCGGGGCTTATTCGCAGGCCTTCCCCCTCCACCGCTTCGCGGAATGGGGGTGTTGGAGATCCTCCCCCTCTGGGGGAGGTGGCTCGGAGCGCAGCGGAGAGA
>NZ_JBWKZJ010000024.1:0-43992 GCF_059424365.1 Brevundimonas sp. GW456-12-10-14-LB3 | reverse complement strand
GCGGGATGGAGCAGCCCGGTAGCTCGTCAGGCTCATAACCTGAAGGTCGCAGGTTCAAATCCTGCTCCCGCACCCAAGTTTTAAACCCGTTAGATCAACGATCTAGCGGGTTTTTGCTGTCTGAACCTACAGGCCCGCGCCGCCCCAGCCCGGACCCCCCACGATCAGCGTCGGCGCTCAAGGGGTGAACTGGATCGTGTGTTCGAAAGGCCGGTCGACGGGGCGGCCGCCGTCGCGCGAGGGGGGCGTCGCGGTCCCGTTCATCAGGGCCACAGCCGCATCGCCGAACCCATAGCCCGGCCGGCTCTCCGACAGCACCACGCAATCCGAAACCCGGCCGTCGGCACGCCCAATGCATCGCAGTCGAACCCTGACGTCGTCCAAGACGGGCGCAGAGGATTGGGCCGCCGCCTTGATCCCGCCGGACGTCTTGGGCTGCGCCTTGGCCAGATCGGCGGCGGGCGCCGGCGTCGAACTGAGGGCGGCAAGAGCGAACAGCAGGGCGAGGGGCATGGGCGAGTTCCTTCTCACCTATAAGGCCCTGAACGCGGCCGTGTTCCCTTCGTCGATACAAAGGTCGCCGAACAGGTCTTCGCGGCCCGCGCCCCAGCCCTGGATCAAGACTCGCCGCGCCACAGACGCCACCAGGGCCGCCAGGGGCTCAGATGGTGTTCGTGGTGGCGGCCGAAGTGGAAACAGGTGAGCAGGGAAAGAACGGGGCCGTAGCCGCTGCTGCGGGCGTGGTGCGCGTCGGCGAACGGCTGGTCGGTGTGGCGGTGCGGCAGCCAGGTGCCGAAGGTGAAGAGCTGAAGCGCTGAAAGCAGGGCCGGCGCGGCCCAGAAGGTCAGGAGATTGGCCGGCCGCGCCCCCAGGCCGAAGAGGGCGATCAGGACCAGGGCGGTCAGGACCGCCATCTCGCGCCAACCGAAATAGGTGCGAAAGAAGTTCAGGAACCAGGGAAGGAAGGCGCGGGGCGCCGGGGCGTGAAAATCCGGGTCGTCGGCCGTGCCGGGCGCGGCGTGGTGGGCGTGGTGCGCCGTCTTCAGCCGATCGAAGCGGAAGCCCGCATAGAGCCCCAGGGTCAGCCGGCCGACTGCGGCGTTCAGCCGCGGCCGTCCCGGCGCCAGGGAGCCGTGCATGGCGTCATGGGCGACGATGAAAAGGCCGACCGACAACCAGGTCTGGACCGCCACGATCGCCGGGGCGATCACCAGGGTCAACGGCCCCCATCGGTGAAAATAGACGCCGTAGACATGCAGAACCGCCCATCCCGCCACGATCATTCCCGCCAGGGTCAGACCGATCCAGGTCTGGCGCGGGACGATGCGTGGCTCGGCGACGGCGGCGGTCATGGACTTCAATCTAGCCTATGCCGGCGTCGGATGCATCCAGGCGGCTTGCCCGTCACGTCCGCCCGTGCCACCTGTCGCGGATGCAGGCCGCCGCCCCCGACAGTTCCGCGCCGGACCTTTTGCTGCTGGGGGGCGGTCTGGCCAACGGCCTTCTGGCCCTGCGCCTGTCCCAGGTCCGGCCCGAACTGGACGTGCGGATCGTGGAGGCGGCCGACCGGCTGGGCGGGGTTCACACCTGGTCCTTCTTCGAACCCGATCTGACGCCGAGGCAGCGGGCGTGGATCGCGCCGCTGATCGCCCATAGCTGGCCCGGCTATTCCGTGCGGTTTCCGGCGTTCGAACGGCGTCTGGCGACCGGATATTCCAGCGTGACGGCGGCGCGGTTCGCCCAAGCCGTGGACCGCGCCCTGCCGGGACGGATCCTGACGGGCGTCTCGGTGGCATCGGCCGGGCCGACCGAGGCGGTTCTGGCCGACGGTCGGCGGCTGACGGCCCGGGCGGTGATCGACGGCCGGGGGCCGACGGCCTCGCCGGACCTGGCCCTGGGGTTTCAGAAATTCGTCGGCCTGGAGGTGCGGCTGACCGCGCCCCACGGGCTGAACGAGCCCATCGTCATGGACGCCTGCGTCGACCAGGCCGGGGGCTATCGCTTCCTCTATGTCCTGCCCTTCGACGACCGGACCCTGCTGATCGAGGACACCCGCTATACCGACGGCGCGGACCTGGATCGCGACGTGTTTCGGCAAGGCGTCAGGGACTACGCCGCGCAGCGGGGCTGGGTCATAGAGACGGTCCTGCGCGAGGAGGAGGGGGTGCTGCCCGTCGCCCTGGACGGCGACATCGCCGCCCATCTGCGGCGCATGGGGCCGACGGCGGTCAGCGGTCTTCGCGCCGGCCTGTTCCACCCCACCACGGGCTATTCCCTGCCGGATGCGGTGCGGCTGGCGGACCATCTGGCGGACCGGATCACGGCGACGCGGGACGGTTCGGACCTGTCTCAGGTCATCCGCCGCCAGGCTTGCGACGTATGGTCCAAACGAGGCTTCTATCGGCTGTTGAATCGCATGCTGTTCCGGGCCGCCCGGCCGGATCAGAGGTACAGGGTGCTGGAGCGGTTCTATCGCCTGCCTCAGCCGCTGATCGAACGCTTCTATGCGGGGGAAACGACCTTGGGCGACAAGGCGCGGATCCTCAGCGGCAAACCCCCGGTGCCGATCGGCGCCGCCCTGACCTGTCTGGTCGAAAGAGGACGTGCGTAATGCGAGCAGCAGTGATCGGGTCGGGGTTCGGGGGGCTGTCGCTGGCCATCCGCCTGCAGACGGCGGGGATTCAGACCACGGTCTTCGAGGCGCGCGACCTGCCGGGCGGCCGGGCCTATGTCTATAAGGACAAGGGCTATACCTTCGACGCCGGCCCCACCGTCATCACCGATCCGTCCGCGCTGGAGGAGCTGTTCGAGGGCGCGGGGCGCAAGCTGTCCGACTATGTCGAACTGCTGCCGGTCGCCCCCTTCTATCGGCTGTGCTGGGAAGACGGGGACGTCTTCGACTACGTCAACGATCAGGACGAACTGGACCGCCAGATCGTCGCGCGCAATCCGGCCGACAAGGAGGGCTATCGCCGGTTCCTGGCCTATTCCCAGGACCTGCTGAAGGAAGGCTATCTGAAGCTGGGCGCCGTGCCCTTTCTGGACTTCGCCAGCATGGTCAAGGCGGCGCCGGAGTTGATGCGGCTCCAGGCCTGGCGGTCGGTCTATGACAAGGTCGCCGGCTATATCCAGGACGAGCATCTGCGTCAGGCCTTCAGCTTTCACTCCCTGCTGGTGGGCGGAAACCCGTTCGCCACCTCATCGATCTACGCCCTGATCCACGCGCTGGAGCGGCGCTGGGGCGTCTGGTTCCCGCGCGGCGGCACCGGCGCCCTGATCCAGGCCATGGTGCGGCTGTTTCGGGACCTGGGCGGCGAAATCCGGCTGAACAGTCCGGTCGAGCGGATCACCCTGGCGAACGGGCGCGCCGACGGGGTGGTGGTCGGCGGCCAGGCCCTGGCCTTCGACATGGTCGCCTCCAACGCGGACGTGGTCCACACCTATCAGCGCCTGCTGGGCCAGGAGCCGCGCGGCCGCAAGGAGGGGGCGCGTCTGGCCGCCAAGCGGCATTCCATGTCGCTGTTCGTCATCTATTTCGGCCTGAAGCGGGTCCACCCGGAGGTGCGCCACCACACGGTGCTGTTCGGGCCGCGCTATCGCGAGCTGATCGGCGAAATCTTCAAGGGGCCGGACCTGCCGGAGGACTTTTCCCTCTATCTGCACGCCCCGACCCGCACCGATCCGTCCCTGGCGCCCGACGGATGCGACGCCTTCTATGTGCTGGCGCCGGTGCCGCACCTGGCCTCGGCCGACATCGACTGGGCGGTCGAGGGGCCGCGCTATCGCGACCGGGTCCTGGCCTATCTGGAGCAGCACTACATTCCCGGCCTGACCGCCGATCTGGACACCTGCCGCATCTTCACGCCCGTGGATTTCCGCGACCAGCTGAACGCCCACCAGGGCTCGGCCTTCTCGCTGGAGCCGATCCTGACCCAGAGCGCCTATTTCCGCGTCCATAATCGCGACGACCAGATCCCCAACCTCTATTTCGTCGGCGCCGGCACCCATCCGGGCGCGGGCGTGCCGGGGGTGGTGGGCTCGGCCAAGGCCACCGCCGGCCTGATGATCGAAGACGCGGGGCGGACCGCATGACCGACGCCGTCCTGGACCACAGCCGCCAGTCGATGGAGCAGGGCTCCAAGAGCTTTGCCGCCGCCGCCCGGCTGTTTCCGGCGGCCATCCGGGACGACGCCTGGATGTTCTACGCCTGGTGCCGCCATTGCGACGACGAGATCGACGGCCAGGTCCTGGGCCATGGGGCGGTCGGCATCGACCCGGTCCTGGCGGGGCGCAAACTGGTCGAACTGCGCGAACGCACCGCCGCCGCCCTGGCCGGAGAGCCGCAGACGGACCCGGTCTTCACCGCCTTTCAGCGCGTCGCCGCCCGCCACGCCATTCCCGCCGAGGAGGCGATGGACCTGTTGCAGGGGTTCGAGATGGACGTGGAGGGCCGCCGCTACGACACCCTGGAGGACACGCTGGACTATGCCTATCACGTCGCCGGCGTGGTCGGGGTGATGATGGCCCGGATCATGGGGGTTCAGGACGCGCCGACTCTGCGCCGCGCCCAGGACCTGGGCCTGGCCTTTCAGCTGACCAATATCGCCCGAGACGTGGTGGAGGACGCCAAGGGCGGGCGGGTCTATCTGCCCGGCCAGTGGCTGGACGAGGCGGGCGTGCCGCGCGATCAGGTCGATCAGCCCCGGCATCGTCAGGCCGTCGCCCATACGGCCCAGCGGCTGGTGGCGGCGGCGGAGCCCTATTACGCCTCGGCGCGCTGGGGCTTGCGCGATCTCAATCCGCGCTCGGCCTGGGCCGTCGCCACGGCGCGGGGCGTCTATCGCGCCATCGGCCGCCACGTCTCGCGCTCGGGCGCCACGGCCTGGGACGGCCGGACCTCGGTCGACAAGGCGGGCAAGCTGGCCCTGGTGGGGCGCGGGGCCCTGATCACCCTGTGGTGCAAGACCCTGGACGCCTGGCGTGAACCGCCGCCGCGCCCGGCCCTGTGGACCCACATCTGACGGCGCTCAGCGCCCCGCGCGTCTGTGCTCCATCATCACGGCCAGGGCGATCCCGGCCAGACCCACGCCGCCCAGGGCGGCCCAGCCGGCCAGGACCCCGGCGTTGAAGTCGCCGCGCCAGATCAGGGCCTGATAGGTTTCGACGGCCCAGGCATGGGGCGTGATCCAGCCCAGGGCGCGGAAGGCTTCGGGCATCAGGAAGCGCGGCGCCATCGACCCGCCCAGGGCCGCCAGCAGCAGGGCGACGAAGGTGGTCAGGGGCTGGGCCTGTTCGCGCGACCGGCAGGCCGCCGTCAGGGCCAAGGCCACCCCCGCCGCGCACAGGGCCACCAAGGCCGCCGTCAGGAGCGCCGCCGCCGCCTGCCACGGCGAAAGATCCGGCAGGCGGGGCCAGGCCGCGACGAAGACGGCGATCGACTGCATCAGGCCGACCGTCGTCAGCCAGATCGCCCGTCCCGCCAGTATGGGCGCCGTTCCGCCCCGCGCCAGGACCAGCCGCGCCTGCAGGCCCGAGCGCCGCTCGTCCAGCCCGCCCATGGCGCCGTGCATGGCGGCGAAGAAGACGAACATCACGCTGACCGCCCCGGCGTAATAGGCGGCCTGGACGTCGCCCTGCGGCCCGACCTGGCGGATCGAGACCGCGCGCGACGGGGGCGCGGGCCGACCGGCCAGGGCCGCCGCCGCCGGGACCAGCCGCGCTTGGAGCGCCGCCGCCGCCACGTCTCGGCCCGCCGCCGACACCACCGTCACCTGGGGCGCGCCTGCCTCGTCGCGGGCGATCAGAACGCCGGCGTCGGCGCGGCCGTCGATCACGGCCCGCTCCACCGCCTGGGCGTCGTCGAGACGGCGAAGGCGCGGCCCCAGGTCCCGCGACAGGGCCTCGCCGACGGCGGCCGTGGCCGGGGTGCGCGCCGCATCGTGCAGGACCACGCTGGCGTCGATGTCGCCACGCGCCCCCGCACCGAAGACGGCGGCGAACAGCAGATAGACCAGGGGCGGCAAAACCAGGGTCAGGGCCATGCCCGAACGGTCCCGCCAGAAGCCGCGCGCCCAGGCGCCCGCAACCGCCATCATGACGAGGCGTCCGACAGATGGGCGACCAGGTCGTCCAGGCCGGGACGACGCACGGCGACCTCGCCCCCCTCGGCGTCCGCCTCGGGCGAAACCCGCTGGGCCGCGCCCAGGGCGTCCTCGCACAGCAGCCGCCATTCCAGCCCGTCCTTGGAGGGCGCCAGACCCGACTGGGCGAACCGGCTCGCGGCCGGGCGCGAGGCGGGCCGCGGCAGTTTGACGACCAGCAGCCGCGCCAGGCCGAAGGCCTGACGCAGCAGGGCCTTGGGCGGTCCTTCCGCCAGCAGCCGGCCCTGGGCCAGGACGCCGATCCGATCGGCCGTTTCGGAGACGAAGGCCTCGTCGTGGCTGATCAGCAGACAGCCCGCGCCCGCCTGGACCGCCTCGCGCAGGGCGGACGACAGGACGACGCGGGCGGCGGCGTCCACCCCTTCGGTCGGTTCGTCGGCGATCAGCAGGCGCGGGCGCCCGACCAGGGCGGCGCTGAGGTTGGCGCGCCGACGCCATCCGCCCGACAGGGAATGAACCGGCTGATCCGCCCTGGGGCCGCATCCGGTCAGGGCCAGGGCCCGCTCCACAGCCGCAGGGCGGTCGGGACGCGGAACCCCGCACAGGGCCGCGACCGTCGCGACGTTCTCGCGCGGCGTCAGGGCGGGAAAGAGGGCGCAGTCCTGAGGCGCCAGGCCGATGCGCCCGCGTTTCGGCGCGCCCTCGCCGGCCGTCGCCCGTCCGCGCCGGACGGGGATCAGGCCGCAGGCCACCCGCGCCGCCGTGGACTTGCCCGCCCCGTTCGGACCCAGCAGGGCGTAAACCTCTCCGGCCGCGACAGTCAGGTTGAAATCGCGCAGCACCGGCCCTTCGCCGTAGCCCGCCTCGACGTCCTTCAGAACCAGCGCCGGCGCGACGCTAGCGTCCAAGTTCGGCCTGCCGGAAGAGATGAAGGACATAGGTCGTCAGGGGGCTGTCGTGCCCGACCGCCTCGGCCGCCCGGGCCAGGGACTGGCGCACCCCGGCGCGGACCCGGCCTTCGCCCCACAGGTCCACGAAGGTGGTCACGCCCTGATCCTGACCCACGTCCTTGCCCAAGGCCTCGCTCGTCGAACAGGCGTCCATCAGGTCGTCGCAAAGCTGGAAGGCGAAGCCGACCGCCTCGCCGAAGGCGGCGAGACGCGCCAGGTCGTCCGCATCGCCGCCGCCCATCCGGCCGCCGCCCCGCGCGGCCGCGACGAACAGGGCGCCGGTCTTCAGATCGTTGATCCGACGCAGGGCGACCACGTCGCGCTGAACGGGATCGTCGCGCAGATCGCGCATCTGGCCCTCGGCCAGGCCGTCGAAGCCGATCGCCTGCGTCAAATCGTCCAGGGCGCCCAGCCGCGCCTCCGCCGGCGCCCGGCTTTGCAGAATCAGCCGGGTCGATTGGTTCAAAAGGGCCACGGCCGCCAGCACGGCCGCATCCTCGCCGTGGCGGCGGTGCAGGGTCGGCTGACCGCGCCGCAAGGCCGCATCATCCATACAGGGCAGGTCGTCCAGAACCAGGGAGGCGGCGTGGGCCATTTCGACCGCGCAACCGAAATCCAGGGCGTCCTCGGCCCGCCCGCCGACGTGCGCGGCGGCCAACATGGCCACGACCGGCCTGACCCGCTTGCCCGGTCCCAGCAGGGCCTCGCGCGCGGCGAGGGCTAAAAGACCGTCCGATGAGGGCGCCGTCTCGGCCAGCCGGTCCTGCACCAGGCCACGCAGATTCTCGGGCGACTGAGGTTCGGGGTCCGACACGGGCTGGGGCCTTAAGCCGACGATCGCCATACGGGTCTCCTGATGTCCTTCGACAGTCGCGTTGCGACCCTGGGCTGACGCATTATGATCACATACGGCATCACGACTGCGTCGGATGCAACCCGCCAGAGCATGATCGTTTCGGAGGGAACCGCTAGGAGCGTTTGCGATGCCCACCCCCGACGACGCCCTGATCCGACGCAAGGACGAACACATCGACCACGTGCGGGCCGGACGGGGTCTCAGCGGCGCGTCCTCGGGACTGGAGGCGGTGCGTTTCGTCCATGACGCCTTGCCGGACCTGGCCCTGGACCAGATCGACCTGTCCGCCCGTTTCCTGGGGCGGCGGCTGAACCTGCCCTTCCTGATCAGTTCGATGACCGGCGGCCCGTCGCGGGCCGAGGCGATCAATGCGCGGCTGGCCGAGGCGGCCCAGGCCCTGGGCGTGGCCCTGGCGGTCGGCTCCCAGCGCGTCGCCCTGGAGACGGCCGGCGGGTCCGGCGGCTCGGGCTTGGGGCCGGATCTGCGCCGCCGGGCGCCCGACGCCCTGATCCTGGCCAATCTGGGGGCGGTGCAGTTCGCCCTGGGCTATGGGGTGGACGAGGCGCGCCGGGCCATGGAGATGATCGGCGCCGACGCCCTGATCCTGCATCTGAATCCGCTTCAGGAAGGCGTCCAGCCCGAGGGCGACCGCGACTGGCGCGGCGTGGCCCAGGGGATCGAGCGGATCGCCGCCGCCTTTCCGGGCCAGGTGGTGGTCAAGGAGACCGGCGCCGGCCTGTCGGCCGCCGTCGCCCGGCGCCTGGCCGACATGGGCGTCGCGGCCCTGGACGTGGCGGGGGCGGGCGGCACCAACTGGGGCCTGATCGAAGGGGCGCGGGCGACCGGCGGGCGGGCCGAGGCCTTGGCCGCCCCCTTCGCCGACTGGGGGGTGCCGACGGCCCGCAGCCTCCGCGACTGCGCCCAGGCCGCCCCGGACCTGGGGCTGATCGGCTCGGGCGGGATCAAGGACGGTCTGGATGCGGCCCGCGCCGTCCGTCTGGGGGCCGATCTGGTCGGCCAGGCCGCCGGGGTGCTGGAGGCGGCCCTGACCTCGACCCAGGCGGTGGTCGATCATTTCGAGCTGATGGCGGCCCAGCTGCGGCTCGCCTGTTTCTGCACGGGCTCCGCCGATCTGGCGGCCCTCGCTCAGGCGCCGCTGCTGGAAGAGCCCCGCTTCTGAGCCAGTTCGGCCTTCAGCGCCCGCGCCGACCGCACCCATAGAAAGCCGAAGGAGACGCAGCCTTCGCGCGTGCGCACGGCGTGATGCAGACGGTGCGCCTGGATGCGCCGCGTCCAGAAGCCGGACCGCCCGGAAAAGCCCGTCGGGAACCGCCGGTGCACCAGGCCGTCGTGGAAGAAGAAATAGACCATCCCATAGGCCGTGATCCCCAGCCCGACCGGCAGGGCCCAGGGCCACAGGTGCAGACCCACGGCCACCATGACGATGGCCGGGCCGGCGAAGACCACGGCGAACAGGTCGTTCTTCTCCAGGGGGTGATCGTGCGGCTCATGATGGCTGCGGTGCCAGGACCACAGGAAACCGTGCATCACATAGCGGTGCATGATCCAGGCGAACGCCTCCATGCCCAAAAAGGCGGTCAGGAACAGCGCGATCCACGTCAGCCAGGCCATGGCCCCAGCATAGGCGGTTTGATCCGCCTTAGCCACGACTTGACCGCCGCCGGGATTTGACCGTCTGTGCCCCCATGTTGAGGGATCTGCTCATCACCACCCTGGCGCTGAGCCTGATCATCGGCCTGCGCTATCTGCTGGTCGGCGCGGCGGCCCATGGGCTGCTGTGGGCCGGGGCGGGCCGGGGACGGGCGCTGAACCTGCGGCCGCCGCCGATGAAGCGCATCCGCGCCGAGATCGTCGCCTCCCTGATCGCCTGCCCCATCTACGCCCTGCCGGCGGCCCTGGTGCTGGAGCTGTGGAAGCGGGGCGGGACGGCGATCTACAGCGATCCCGACGCCTGGCCCCTGTGGTGGCTGCCGGTCAGTCTGATCGTCTATCTGCTGGCGCACGACGCCTTCTACTACTGGGTGCACAGGGCCCTGCATCACCCGCGCGTCTTCGGCTGGGCCCATGCCGAACACCACCGGTCGCGCGACCCCAGCGCCTTCGCCTCCTTCGCCTTCGACCCGGCCGAGGCTGCGGCCACCGCCTGGTTCCTGCCCGCCCTGGCCCTGATCGTGCCGATCCACTGGGGCGTGGCCCTGACCCTGCTGACGCTGATGTCGCTGGCGGCCGCCCTGAACCATGCGGGGCGCGAGGTCTGGCCCGCCGCCTGGCTGGAGCGGGCGCCGCTTCGCTGGCTGATCACCGCCACCCACCACGACGCCCACCACAAGCGGTTCAACGGAAACTACGGCCTCTATTTCCAGTTCTGGGACCGCTGGGCCGGGACTGAGGTTTCGGCCGCCCCCTCGCGACCATCCCCGGTCATCCCTCCAGAGCGGCCCTCAGCGCCTCTTCGGTGATCGGCTTGGTCAGGGCGGCGTGGGCGCCCAGGCCGGTCGCCATCTGCAGTATGGAAGACGAGGCCAGACGTCCCCCGCCGCTCATGGCGATGACCCGCAGGGAGTCCCTCAAATGCCGGGTGTCCATGATGAAGTTCAGCCCGTCGCGGTCCGGCATCAGAATGTCCACCAGCACGGCGTCGGGCGACCAGTCCTCGACGATCCGCAACCCTTCGTTGACCGTTGCTGCGGTCAGGACTTGGCAACCCAGCCGTTTCAGCATCTCCTCCAGATGAAGCAGAACCAGCGAATCGTCCTCGATCACGCAGACTTTCACGCCCAACCTCCAGATGCGATCAGGGGGAACTAACGGATGAATCCCATGTTGCGTCAACTCGGAAGACGGCGTTTCCGACTGGCCATCGCCTTGGCGGGCGCGGTCGTGACCCTGCTTCTGGCGGCCACTGGGGTGACGCTGCAACGAGAATTCTCCAGCGCGGACGCTCTGCGCGATGCGGTCGAGCAATCCTATGACACCCGGCTGCAGATTCAGTCCGTCTTCTCATTGGTTCAGGACGCTGAGACCGGCCAACGCGGCTATATCATCACCGGGGACGAGACCTTCCTTGAGCCTTATGATCGCGCCCTCGACCGGCTGGACGCTCAGATGAACAAGCTTGCGGGTCTTTCGGCTAAGGACCCGCCACAGGCCGAGAACCAGCGTCTTCTGTCGGAACGGGTCCGGCAGAAGCGGCTGGAGATGCAGCGGACCATCGCGCTGCGCGAATCCGGCCAGGCGTCCGCCGCCATCAGCCTCGTGATCAGCGGGCGAGGCAAGCTGACAATGGATGATATCCGCCAGATCGTGGATCGGATGACGCAGCGTGAGGCCGACCTGCTGTCGGCTCTGTCGGCCGACGCGCGCGAACGGACCCGGCATACCGAATTCCTGGTGGCCCTGATGTTCAAGGTTCTGGTCTTGACCGCCTTGGGGACCGCCTTCCTGGTCTGGCGCTATCTGGCCACCCGCAGCGCCCTGCTGGAGCGGCTGGAGGCCGCCGCCGCCCGCCACAGCGCCACCCTGGACAGCGCCTTCGACGCCATCGTGACCCTGAACCCCAGCGGCAGCATCGAGACGCTGAATCCGGCGGCGGAACGGCTGTTCGGCTGGTCGGCGCCGGAGGTCGAGCGCCGCGACGTCGGCCTTCTGGTCGATGATCTGGCCGAAAACGGAGAGGGCGCCTTTCTGGACCGGCTGGACGCCAGCCACGGCGATCTGGAGCAGGGGCTTCTGCTCGAACTGACCGGCAAGCGCCGGGACGGGACGCGCTTCCCGGTCGACGTCGCTCTTGCGGCCATGGACCTGCCGACGGGCCGCCATGTGGTGGCGGTGATCCGCGACGCCACCGAACGCCGCCGCATCGCCGAGATGAAGGACGCCTTCGTCTCGACCGTCAGCCACGAACTGCGCACCCCCCTGACCTCCATCGCCGGCTCCCTGGGCCTGGTCGCGGCCGGGGCGGGCGGACGCTTGCCGGAAAAGGCGGCCCGACTGATCGACATCGCCCACGCCAACAGCCGCCGTCTGGTGCGGCTGATCAACGACATCCTGGATGTGGAGAAGCTGGAGGCCGGGCAGCTGAAGATGACCCTGGCCCCGCTGGACCTGCGCGACGTCGCCGCCCGAGCGGTCGAGGGGATCCAGGGCTACGCCGATCAGCTGGGCGTGGGCGTCAGCCTGAACGACGGCCCGCCGGCGCCGGTGCGGGGCGACGGCGATCGGCTGATCCAGGTGGCGACCAATCTTCTGTCAAACGCGGTCAAGTTCTCGCCGTCCGGCGGCGAGGTCCGGGTGACGGTCAATCCCGAGACCCGGATCGCCCGGCTCAGCGTATCCGACCGCGGCCCCGGCATAGCCGACGAGTTCCGCTCGCGCATCTTCGGCAAGTTCGCCCAGGCGGATTCGACCGATGCGCGTGAAAAGGGCGGCACGGGCCTGGGCCTGGCCATCGCCAAGGAGATCGCCGAACGCCACGGCGGGCGGCTGTGGTTCGAATCCGCCGAGGGCGAGGGGGCGACCTTCCATCTGGACCTGCCGCTGGACCAGGCCGATGCGGCGCATGACGAGGAGGCGGTGCGGCTGCTGATCTGTGAAGACGATCCCGACGCCGCGCGCATCCTGGTCGAGATGCTGTCCTATGAAGGGTTCAAGGCCGATGTGGCCGACACGGCGCGCGAGGCGCTGACCCTGGCCCGCCGCGCGCCCTACGCCGCCGCCCTCATCGACCTTCAACTGCCCGACGCCGACGGGGTCAGCCTGATCCGGCAGCTGAAGGCCGATGAGGCGACGCGCGCCATGCCGGTGGTGGTCGTCTCCGGCGACGTGGCCCGGGGCCGGGTGCGCGGCCGCTCGCTGGAGGTGGCCGACTGGGTCGAAAAGCCGGTCGATCAGGACCGGCTGCGCCAGGCCGTCCGCGCCCTGTTCAGCGCCGACGACAAGCCGGTGGTTCTGCACGTCGACGACGACCGCGACATTCTGGAGGTGACGCGCCAGGCCCTGGATACGGTCGAGGTCGTGCCGGTCGAGAGCCTGGCCGCGGCGCGCGAGGCCCTGGCGCGGCGGCGACCGGACCTGGTGATTCTGGACCTGGGCCTGCCCGACGGCAACGGCCTGGACCTCTTGCCGCTGTTGACCGAGGAGGACGGCCGCACCATTCCCGTCATCATCTATTCGGCTCAGGACATGGACAGAGAGGCCGCCCCGGCCGTTCAGGCGGTCCTGATCAAGTCCCGCATGTCCCTGACCCAGCTGGCGCGGACCGTGCGCCGCCTGGCCCCCCGCGCCCGAGGTGTTGCATGACCGCTCTCCACATCCTGCACGTCGAGGATGACAAGGACATTCGCGACGTGACCGCCTTCGCCCTGACGCTGGACCCCCAGGTTACGGTGACCTCGGTGGCCTCGGGCGAGGCGGCCCTGGCCGCGCTGGACGGCGGGCTTCGTCCCGACGTCGTCCTGATGGATGTGATGATGCCCGTTCTGGACGGTCCCGCAGCCCTGGCGCGCATCCGCGAACGGGCGGGACATGAGACGACGCCGGTCATCTTCATGACCGCCCGGGCTCAGTCGAGCGAGATCAGCCGTTATCGCGCCCTGGGCGCCCTGGACGTCATCGTCAAACCCTTCGACCCGATGACCCTGGTGGAGGAGATTCGGACGATCCTGGCCCAGGCCGGGTGAGGGGGCCGTGACGGCGGACATGGCCGATCTGCGGACCCGGTTCCTGGACCGGTGCGTCGGCGATCTGGCGCGGATCGACCGTCACGTCGCGCGGGGCGCCTGGGACGCCGATGAATTGCGCCGCCTGGTCCACAGCCTCGCCGGCGCCGGCGCCGTCTTCGGCTTCCCAGCGATCAGCGAAGCGGCCGGCGACTGCGACGACGCCTTCGCCCAGGACCGCACGCCCGACCCCGCCCTGATCGAAACCTTGGCCCAGGCCATCCGCGACGCCCTGGCGCGGCGGCAGGGCTGAGCCGCTCAGGGGGCAGTCGATCGTCTGACGCGACAGGCTTCCTATTCTTGCGCGAAGCAAGAAATCCACGGCTGTGTCGCCCTACCTCAAGAGCGCCGTCGCAATTATGTAACTTGGGGTTATGGACGTATCGTGATTTGGTTGAGTTTGAGGTTTAGCTCAAGGTGAGGGGTGAAGTATGAGGTGGGCGATTTTCAATGCCGCTTGGGTCGGCTTCGTTTCCGCGCTGATATTGGCAGGACCCAGTCCTGCGCGCGCGGACACCATAAGGGATTACCTGGTACAGCAAGTATGCCTGGACGCCGCTGGCGCGGTAACCTCGGAAGACCCGGTAAGCTGTCCTGGACGTACGCGTAAACTCTTGCCTGGCGAGATGCTGCCTTATCATAAATGGGACATGCCTCAACAGTCCAACTTGGCTCAGATCAGCGACTCTTATCCTATTCAAACAGCGTATGGTCAGGAAAGGGTTGTTTCGACCTTCTACTTCACGCGAGACGATCAAATACCTTATTTCGCGCCGGGTGGGCCCAACGACGGCGTGTCGGCCTATGATCTGGGTGTGACCGAAGGCGCCTATGCGTCGTTCGCCGGCACCTACGACCAAGGCGGAGGCTGGCAGCCCTTCTGGCGAAACGCCCAGTGCAGCCTGCTGGATTCATGGATCGTCGCGCCCATCGGCCTGCAGATTCCCTTCGGACAGGGGCAGGCGACCACAACGCTTACGGCCAGCTTCCCGCAATGCCCGACAGTGGATCGTTTCAGTCAGTCCATGACGCGATGGAACTATTACCCAAACTATCGTTATCAGAGCGGCAAGCGCCTCAACACGATCAAGTCCTGGCATTTCAGCCAGAACAGTTCGAACTCCGACGCAATCGAAGTTTTCATGTTCACGAAGGAGTATGGAAAGACCAAGTGGGAGGCATGGCAGTCGTCCGATAAGGTCTCAGGTCCCAACCCTGTCGCCGTCGAGCGTTGTGGAGTGGGGACTGATAATGGCGTGGCTCATTATGGAAATACGACCTACTATCTGGTCGATTGCCACGATTGGACATTCATCTTTCCTGCCGCGAACGGCGGCTGGAACCCGGCGAACTTCCATATCGATCCGCTTTACACGAGCGAGAATCTGCTGACCAACACCCATATGCGCTGTACTGACAGCAGCGGTCGCACGCGCATTTGCGGTCAGTCCGGCAGCCAATGCAGGGTGATGGCGCCCTGGTCGCGGATCGGCGATCTCAACTGGGGTTTTAACCAGAATCCCCAGGCGCCGCGGGAAAGCGCCAACTGCGCGGTGCTTTTCTCGATTCCGTCCCAGCCCAGCGGCCAGTCCATCTATCAGGACACTGCACCGCTGAACACGCCGTTCCAGACGTTCAGCTATGGAGCCGCAATAAAGGCTCCCTACGCCAGTGGCGGTAACACCTATCCCGTAACGGTCGTCGTGCATCAGATTGATGGTAGCGGGAATGTGGTTTCAACGGCCGCGACGCCGGCGCAGGTGGGGCAACGTTATCGCTTTTTCCAGGGCGTCTTCACGCGCCATCCCGACGCGCAAACCTTCCGCTTTGAGGTCTATGTCGGCGTCATCCATACCGAGTTCCAGATGACGGACGCTTGGATCGCCCCATAGAGCCAATCTGTCACCACTCTTGAGGGCCGCCGCCTGCCAAGGCGGCGGCTTTCCTTCCTATCGATGTTCTGATCTCACCCCGCTCCGTTCAGGGCCTCGAACACGGCCTGATAGCCGTCAGCCTCGGCGAAGCGCAGCGGCTTGACCCGTTCGACCAGGATTTCGCCGCGCGGCGTTTCGCCCCGTTCGATCAGGTCCATCACCTCGGCGGTATAGTCGGCCAGGGGCATGGAGGCGGGGTTCTGGGCATGGCCGGGCATCAGGTCGGTGGCCACGCCGGGCGGCGCCAGCTCCAGCACTTCCACCGCCGTGTCGCGCAGCTGATGGCGCAGGGACTGGGTCCAGGAGTGGAGGGCCGCCTTGGTGGCGTTATAGGTCGGGGTGGCCGTCAGGGGGATGAAGGCCAGGCCGGAGGTGACGGTCATGACCGTGGCCCGGGGCTGGGCCGTCAGATGGGGCAGGAGGGCCGCCGTCAGCCGGATCGGTCCCAGGAGGTTGGTGGCGATGGTCGCCTCCACCGTCGCCAGGTCGAACGGTTCGGCCTTCAAATCCTCGGTCTTCATGATCCCGGCGTTCAATATGACCGCGTTCAGGGCGGGGTGGTCCTTGACCACCTGTTCGCCGAAGGCGGCGACGGCTGTGGGATCGGCGACGTCCAGCGTCGCCCAGGCCATGCCGGGATTGGCGGCGGCGGCGTCTTTCAGCACGTCCGCGCGGCGACCCGTGATGACGATCTGATTGCCGCGCGCATGCAGGGCCTCGGCCAGGGCGCGGCCGATGCCCGTGCCGCCGCCGGTGATCAGTATGGTGTTTCCGCTGATGTTCATGGGGCTCTCCTTCAGGGGATGCGTCAGTGCGGAAACTCAGTTATGACGGTCGCTCTCCACTGGAAAGTAGGCACCGAAACCCGCCATACTTACCCGCAGGAAAGAAATGGACATGACGGCCTATCCGCCCGCAAGAATTTCGCATCCTGAAACCGGCGAGGTCGCCGATCCGCGCGTCGAGGCCCTGGTCAATGAGGTGATCGGGCGTGTGGCGGACAAATGGACCATGCTGATCCTGGAGGTCCTGGCCGAACACGGCGAGACCCGGTTCACTCGCGTGGGCGAACTGGTGGGCGGCATCAGCCAGAAGATGCTGACCCAGACCCTGCGCCAGATGGAGCGCGACGGCCTGGTGGTGCGCACGGTCCATCCGGTCATCCCGCCCAAGGTCGAATACCGCCTGACCGACCTGGGCTTCACCCTGGCCGAGGCCTTCTGCGGCGTCTGGACCTGGGCCGAGGCCAATATCGACCGCATCGAAGCCGCGCGGGCGGCGTTCGACGCGAGGAAGTGAAGAGGGGCCGATCCGCCCGATGACGTCGCCGTCTGGGCCGGATCAGGCGGCGGCGTAATCGCGGAAGTCGGGCTGCACCGCTTTGACCCTGAGTTCGGCCAGCTCCTCCAGCCGCTTTTCATCGGCGGGCTCGACCTTCTGTCCGGCGACCTCCGCATAGGTCACCTTTGCGGACAGGATGCGATATTCCCGCTCGAGCGTTTCGTCGTCTTGCACTTTCGCCTCCTAGAGAGGGGCATGGGATCAGGTCTGACAATGGCCGATCCCAGCCCAATTTTCAATCGGCCGCTGCGGGTTTGCCGCGGGTGCGGCCGGGCGGCGCAGGGGCGTTCAGCCCGGCGAGCAGGGCCGCGATCCGAGCGATGTCGCGGACGACATCCACGTTCTGGAGCCCTGGACCGCTGCGATCAAACACGCCCGGCCGATTGCTTGTGGCCGTCACCACGCCCCAGACCTCGTTGTTGTGCCGGATCAGGATCGGGATGGACGCAACCGACCTGTAAAGTTCCTCACGCCGGGGATCGCGGTTCGGGACGGGATATTCGGAGAGGATGTAGTCTTGGGCCGTGTCGGGCAGGATGACCTCGCCGTCTGGATTGGCCTCGGCCTTGTGCCAGGCGGCGCCGGTGAAACCCTTGCCCTTTCGCCAACTGCGCCCCCCGGTCCGGGCAAGCTCGGGATCGGTCCACTCCGCCGCGATGCGCACCATCTGATCGCCTTCGCGTCGGAAGATGGAGACGGTGAAGACGTCGGCGGCCTTATAGTCGACGGCGCTGCGGATGGAGGTGATGGATCGCCTCAGCAGGGTCGCGGCGGTCGCCTTCTTCGCCGCCTCGTCCGAGGACAGAAGCCCGGCCTCGACGGCCTGCAGCATCTGTTCGATGGCTTGCAGCCGTTTCCGCCGTCGCTCGTCCAGGGCGGTGGCGCCGTCCTCGACCTTCCGACGGTCCGCCGCAATCTCCCGGCCCAGCTTGATCGCCTGCTCGGCCGCGTCCTCCGTCGATTTGAACTGGGCGCCGATCTCGATCTTCTTGAAATCCATGGCGCCTACCAGCGCCGCGCTGACGAAGGCCAGAATGACACCGGCGATCAGGGCGACCAGACCGGGCGTGCCGGTCGGATCCAGTCGCGACAGGGCCACGATCAAGGCGCCCAGGGCGCCGAGGCCGATCAGCCAAGGCCGATACCGCTCAAGATGCAGCACCCGGTCAGAATATTTGGTCAGGACGTCGCGGGCGTCGCCGCGAAGCTGCGTTTCAAACTTGTCGAAATCGTCCATCCGCATCCTCCCCGGCCGCGCCTGCACGCCATGGATCACCCTAGCCGGAAACAGGATGGGAGACGACTTTAAAGGGGGCTGGGAACAGGTCTCGGTTGCGCTTCCGCCCCCTACCCTTGCACCTTCTCCGTCAGGAAATGCCGGCCCTGGCGGTCTTCGATTTCGACGATCCACAGGTCGGGGTCGTATTGGCGCTGGCGGGCGATATAGGCGTCCAGTTCGGCCTCGCTGTCCGAGGTCACGGGCTGGATCCACAGCCGTTCGCCGTCGGGGCCGAAGGCTTCGGCATAGAGGCGGGCCGTGCGGGTCGAGGTGTCATAGGCCTTGACGATCACGGCGCCGGCGCGAGCGTCGCCCTTGTTCACCACGACGGCGTGGGCGCCTTCGATCTCGGCGCGGCGGATCAGGGCGCCGACCCACAGGTCGCTGGACAGAAGCAATTCGCTAACCCTGTAAGGAAACCAGACTCAAAGGCCCGGCCGCTAGGCTCGGCCCATGATCTTACGGCCTTATCCCCGGCGAACCCAAGTCCCTATCGGCGCGGCCCTGATCGGCGCGGCCGTGGTCGGGGCGGTGGTGATCGCGGGCGATCCGGTCGCGGCCCAGGCCGCATCTGGGGCCGCCTCGGGGGCGGCCGACCGCTTCTATGAGCGCAGCTTCGTCCTGGCCGCCAATGAGCGGTGCGGCCTGTTTCAGCCCCAGCTGACGGCGGCCCTGAACGCCTCGACCTGGCAGGCGCGGGGCGCGGCCCTGCGGGCCGGCGCCGATCCGCGGCGACTGTCAGAGGCCGCCGCCCGCGCCCGCGCCCGCGCCGCCGCCGCCGCCTGCGATTCCGCCGACATGAAGACGGTCAGCGGTCGGGTGAAGGCCGCCTTCGCCGGCTGGTCGCGCACGGCGCGGATGACCTTTCCCGGCGACCGGGCCGCATGGAGCGCCGACCGCGCCGCCTACAGCCGCCCGACCTGGCGGCTGATGCAGGGAACCGCCGTCGGCGGCTCGCCGGTGCGGTTCGGCCTGGTCGGGGCGATGGACCGGGCGGATCAACTGACGGCGGTGGTCTCCTGGCAGGGGCGGTCGCGACCGACCGGGGTGCGGCTGGTCATGCGCGACACGACGGTGGCGCCCCGACCCTGGCTGGCGCGCGAACTGCCGCCTGCGGCCCAGCGCCGGGTCTTCTGGGCCTCGGGCGTGACGACGGCCGATCCCGGCCTGCTGGTCCAGGGACGCACGGCGGGTCAGGCCTGGCGCTTCCCCCTGGCGGCGGCCGACGCCCTGTCCGGCCTGGATCCGCGCGAGGTCTTTACGGTGGAGTTCGTCTTCCGCGACGGCAGCGTGGCGCGCACGGTCTTCGAGGCGGGCGACTTCGCCGCCGGCCGCGCCTTCCTGGCGATGGGCCAGACTTAGGGCCTGGATCGTCTCACGCCTCGACGGCGGCGCCCGGCGTTTCGTCGGCTTCGATGGCGGGCGACAGGGTTGCGACCGGCAGGCGCACCATGGCCGCCACGCCCTCGCCCAGGGTGCTGTCGATCGTCAGGCGCCCGCCGTGCAGTTCCGCCAGGGATCGGACCAGCGACAGGCCCAGCCCCGTCCCTTGCGCCTTCTGATCGGCGCCGCCGGCCTGTTCGAACGGGCGGCCCAGCCTTTGCAGATCCTCGGGCGCGATCCCCACGCCGGTGTCGGACACCACCAGCTCCAGATAGGGGCCGATCCCGTCCAGCGTCAGGGTCACGGACCCGCCCGCCGGGGTGAATTTCACCGCATTGGACAACAGGTTCAGCGCCATCTGCTTCAGGGCGCGGGCGTCGGCCTCGACCTCCAGCGGATGGGGCGGCAGGACGGGGGCCAGATGCACCCCTTTTTCGTCGGCCTGGGGCCGGATCAGGGCCACGGCGGCCGAAACGGGATCGCGGGCGTCGAACAGGTCCAGGGCCAGTTCGTACCGCTCGGCCTCGATCTTGGACAGGTCCAGAACGTCGTTGATCAGGTCCAGCAGATGGCCGCCCGCCTGATGGATGGACTCGGCGTAGTCGGCGTATCGGTCGGGCAGGGGGCCGAACAGGCGCTGGCGCATGATGTCGGCGAAGCCGATCACGGCGTTCAGCGGGGTGCGCAGCTCATGGCTCATATTGGCCAGGAAGCGAGTCTTGCCCGCGCTCTGGGCCTCAGCCTCGACCCGGGCGCTTTCCAGCCCCAGCTCGCGGGCGAACTGGGCCGTGCCGTCGAAGGCCTGGGCGATCAGGCGCGGCGCCCCCGCCACCGCCCCCGTCTCGCCGTCGTACCGGCGCAGGATCAGCACCACCCGGCGGTCCAGGGCGATCCGGGGGCTGAACATCACCTCGGCCGGCTGGCCCTGGGCGGCGCGTTGCAGGGCGCCGGCGACGCCGGGGCGGTCGGGGGCGTGGACGGCGGCGATCAGCCCCTGGTCCATCAGGGCCGGGACCGAGACGGACGGCGGGGGCGTGCCCCAGGCGGCCAGGGCGCGGCCGGTCGGCTCCAGCAGCAGGGTCAGGCCCGGCTGGGCGTTCAGCACGGCCTGGACCAGGGCGCCGTCCTGTTCGGCGCGGGTCAGACGGGCCATGCGGCGGTGGCTCGACAGACGGGCCGCCCCGGCCAGGGCCAGAACCGCCAACAGGCCCGACGCCGCCGCCAGGACCGGCGGCTGGGCGGTCGATCCGATCAGCAGGGTCGAGATCAGGCCCGAGATCAGCGGCAGGGCCAGGCCCGCCGTGCCCAGCCGGATCAGCCGGTCTTCGCCGATCCTGGGATCGTCAAGCACCAGCCCGGCCGCCAGGGGCAGCAGCAGAAGCCCCGGCGTCGCCCCGGTGGCCCCGCCGGTCAGGCCCGCCGCCGCCACGGTCGCCAGAAGCCAGCCGCCCATCAGGCTGAACCTCAGACCCGCCGTGTCGCGCACCATCAGGGCCACGCCCGCCACGCCCGGCGCGGCCGTCAGCAGCAGGGCCGCCAGGACCGTGGGCTCCAGCCGGGCGAAGCTCTGGGCCGCCAGGGCCGTCAGGGCGACCGCCGCCGCCCACCCCGCGTGCCACAGGGCGGCCGGCGCCGCCGACGGCTGAGCCGCCGACGCCGCTGCGGTCTGGGCCGCCAGCCGAGGTTGTGGAGGGTGATTATGCAAGCGCCGTCGCCATTATGGGTCGTCCCCAGACTAAACGGCGCGCCGAGTCGGCGCGAGGCCCCTCCCGTGTCAGGCGATCTGCAACCGCGCGTTCACCATGAATTTCGGGGGACAAACCGGCCGGTTGTCGTTAACGGCCGGGCGGCCTATCTGGCGGCCATGACCGATCGCACGCCGCCCGCCGACAGCCTGGACCAGACCCTGGCCGACCTCGCCGAGGATTTCGACCTCTTGGGCGACTGGGAGCAGCGGATCGAATACGTCATCGAACTGGGCAAGGGGCTGGCGCCCCTGGACGAGGCCGATCGGGTGGAGGCCAACAAGGTGCCGGGCTGCGCCGCCCAGGTCTGGCTGGCGGTCCATCCGGCCGAGGGGCGGCTGTGGTTCGACGCCGACAGCGACAGCGCTCTGTCCAAGGGCAATATCGCCCTTCTGCTGAAACTCTATTCGGGCCGGACCCCGGCCGAGATCCTGGCCTTCGACGCCAAGGCCGCCCTGGACCGGCTGGGCCTGCCCTCGGCCCTGACCCGCCAGCGCGCCAACGGCCTGAACAGCATGGTCGGCCGCATCCGCGAGGCGGCCCTGGAGACGGCCTGACGCTTGCTAAGGTCATAATGCGCCACGCTTTTAGAGTAATGTCGCTTAGTTGACACAAGCGCGGCTTAACGGCGTCATGGGCCGGCTTGCAATCAAGTCCGCCCGGCTGGTCGGTCACCCTCTTCCCCATCGGCCGTCGCGCGTCGGGCCAGGATTTCAGTTCCGAATGTTCGACATCTGGCGGTCCGGATATCTGAGGCGTCCCCTGACCGAGGTCATGGAACGGCCCCCTCGCCCCGACGAGATCGTCTGGCTGCCCGACCGCGGCCCCCACGCCTTTTACGCCGACCCCTTCGGCCTGGAACGCGACGGGGTTCTGACGGTCTTTGTCGAGGCCTTCGACTATCGGGTCCGGCGGGGCGATATCCACTATTGCCAATATGACGCCGACGACCGGCTGGTGGGGCAGGGGGTGGCCTTGGCCGAGCCCTGGCACCTGTCCTATCCGACCCTGATCGAGGACGGGGGCGAGCTCTATATGCTGCCCGAAGCCTATAAGAGCGGCGGCCTGATCCTGTATCGCTGCCGTCGTTTTCCCGACGACTGGGAGGCGGTGGCGCGTCTGGGCCAGGCGCCGGCCATTGATGCGACGGTGGTGCGCCACGACGGCCGATGGTGGATGTTCCACGCCCTGCCGGGACCGGACGACCGGGCCATGCGCGAACTGCATCTGGCCTGGGCCGAGCGGCTGACCGGGCCCTGGACGCCTCACGCCGGTCGCCCGGTGATGAGCGGCTTTCAAACCTCGCGGCCGGGCGGCTCGGCCTTCGTTCATGACGGCGCCCTGCATCTGCCGGTCCAGGACTGCGCCCCCGCCTATGGGGCGGCGGTCAACCTCTTGCGGATCGACGTCCTGACGCCCCAGAACTTCGCCGCCACGGTGGTGCGGCGGTTCGAACCGGGCGATCTGGCGGCGGGCTTTTCCGACGGGCTGCACACCCTGTCGGGCGCGGGCGGCGTCAGTTTCCTCGACCTCAAGTCGGTGCGCCGCGACCGCGCCGAGCCCTGGCTGAAGACGCAGTACAAGCTGCGCCGCGCCCTAGGGCTGAACGGTTCGCGCCGGACCGGCGTGGACGTCTATCCGGCCCTCTTTTCTCCGCCCTCCGCGTCTCAGAGTTGACCATGCGTGTCGCCGTCGTCCTGCCGCGCGGTTGCGGCTTCCGCCCCGACCGGGCCAATTCGATGGAGACGGTGGTGCGGACCCTGGCGGCCCACGCCCGGTCCCAGTCGGCCGTGACCCTGATCTGCGACGCGGACCAGGCGACCGCCCCCGATCCCCGGCTTCTGACGGTGCCTCCCGGCCTGGGCGGGCGGGCGCGAAACCGGCGGATCAAGGCCCTGTTGGAGACCCTCCAGCCGGATGTGGTCGAATATCACCAGCAGCTGAAGTCGGCCTCGGACCTGGCCGCCGAGGGGCCGCCGGCGACCTATGTCCTTTACCGCCACACCCGGATCAAGCCGCCCCGCCATCCGCTGGACGCCTGGCGCTACGGACGTCGGCTGGCGCGGTTCGACCGGCTGGTCTTCGTCAGCGAGGCGGCGGGGCAGGAGTTCGCAGCCGACTATCCGGCCCTGGCCGACCGGGTCAGCGTGGTGTGCAACCCCATTGCGGTCGAGGCCTGGCGCGCCGATCCCGCCGACAAGGAGAAGCTGATCCTGTTCTGCGGCCGGGCCATGGCGGACAAGGGGCTGGACCTGTTCTGCATCGCCCTGGCCCGCGCCCTGGACGCCCATCCCGACTGGCGCGGGGCCCTGGTCCTGGGCGACTGGGAGCGGCACCAGGCCTGGGCCGATCCCTATCTGGGCCTGCTGGACCGGTTCGGCGACCGGGTCGAAATCCTGAAGTCGGCCCCGCTGGAGGCGGTGCGGGCGGTCACGCGGCGGGCGGCGATCGCGGCGACCCCGTCGCGGGTGCGCGAGGCCCTGGGCCTGACCGCTCTGGAGGCCCACGCCGCAGGCTGCGCCCTGGTCTCCTCCGGTCGCGGGGGTCTGCGCGAAGCCAGCGGCGATCACGCCCTCTATGTCGAGGTGGACGGACCCGACCCCCTCGCCGCCGCCCTGGAGCGGCTGATCGCGGACCCGGAGACACGGCTGGCCCTGGCCCGGTCCGGCCAAACCTTCGTGGCCGAGGTCCACGCCCCCGAGGCGCGGGCGGCCCAGCTGGATAGGCTGCGCGAAGCCTGGACCGAACAGGCGCGCCGACGGCGGGCGGAGGCGCCCCCGCGCCCGCGCTTCAGCCTGCCGCGTCTGGGCCTGCCGCCGCTCGGCCGGGCTTGAGGGGAGGGGCCGCTTAGCCCTTTCGGATCAGACTGTCATAGACGTGGGTGACCGCCTCGAAGGTCACGCGGGGCGGCCGATCGCCCAGGGGCGCCGGTTCGAACGCCTGGTCGATCAGGCCCGCCCCCAGCGGATCCTCGACCTTGTCGGTGTTCCATCCCAGCAGCAGCCGCCCGCCGGGCCGCAGCACCGCCGCCAGGGCCCCCAGGGCCTGACGCTGCTGTTCGGGATGATCCACGCCGTAGCCCAGCACCCCGTTGCACACCACCGTATCGAAGGTCAGGTCGGCGAACAGGGCGTCGGCCTGACAGACGTCTCCGGTCCGGTGACGGCCCGCCCGGCCCCAGCGGGCGGCGCCGGGGTCGATGTCGGTGGTCCAGACCTCGCCCCCGCCCGCCTCCAGGGCGGCGTAGTCGTCCAGCGTATATTCACGGCACCCGACCCACAGGATGCGCCCGCCCAGGGCCGACAGGGCGGGGACATAGCTTTCGGCCATCACCCGCCGGTCGGGCAGGGCCCGGATCCGCCGCGCCTTGGCTGAGCGCCTTGCGCCGCCCTGGACGTCGCCTTTGGCGCCCAGCCATGCTCTGATCCGCCGCCCAAGGCCCATCTCGGTCTCCCCATCCCTGTCCGGTGTTATCGGACCGCCGCTCGCGCGCCAACCGTTCGATGCGGCAAGGCGCAGGTCAAAGGGCGATCCGCAGCGAAGCCCGCACGCTGCGCGGCGCGCCGGGAAAGATCCACAGGGCGCTGTAGGAGCTGGCGGCGTAGCGTTCGTCGAACAGATTATCGACCTCGACCCGCGCCGTGACCTGGGGCGTCAGGCCATAGTCCACCGCCGCCTTGGCCTTCCAATAGGCCGGCAGTTCGGGCGCGCCGAGCGCAAGGCCGCCGGCCCGGTCGCCGACATAGGCGGCGCCCGCCGTCATCGACCAGTCCGTGCCGTGCGGGGTGGGGAAACGGCCGACCACGAACAGGGAGCCCGAATGTTCGGGCACGTTCAGCACCCGGTCGGTGGGGAAGGCGTCGTCGTCGGCCTTGGCGTCGGTCCAGCCGTAGTTGGCCACCACCTGCCACGCCTCGCCCAGCCGGACCGACCCGTCCAGCTCGATTCCCCGCGAGGTCAGCTTGCCGACCGGCGCCAGATAGTTGGGGTCGACGGGATCGGTGGTCAGTATGTTCGCCTTTTCGATATCGAACAGGGTGGCCGCCAGGTCGATCCCCTGCCAGGCGCCGGACAGGCCGATCTCATAGCCCTTGCCCTCTTCCGGGGCGAAGCCGGACCCGGTCCGCCCCGTGCCCGAGTTCAGCACGAAGGACCGGCCATAGCTGGCGTGGGCGGTCAGGCCGTCGGTCAGGCGATAACGGGCGGCGAACCGGTAATCGAGCGGGCTGTCCTTGGTCTCGCCCACGGCGCCGGTGCGGTTGTTGCGGATGGTCTGGCTGTAGTCGTCCCAGCGAAGGCCCGCGACCAGGCTGAGGCGGTCGTTCACCTCCCACAGGTCCTGGGCGTACAGGGTGACGACGTCCCGCGTCTCCAGATTGTCGGTGAAGGGCAGGGGCGTCGGCGGGACGACCGACCCATAGACGGGGTTGAAGACCGAGATCGGATAGGGATTGGCCGCCGTCGGATTGATGCGCAGCCACTTCTCGCCATAGGTCAGCCGATAGGCTTTCACGCCGAGGCCCAGGGTGTGGACGCCCAGGCCGGTCTGGACCTCCCCGTTCAGCTCCAGCCGCGCCGACAGGTCCTCGACCGAGAAGTCCCGGCCCCGGCGCTGGCGCCACAGCGCATCGCCGACCAGGCGGGACTGGTCGCTGGACAGGCCCTTCAGCGAGCCGCCCCGCCAGGCGACCCCTCCGTTCAGGCTCCAGCCGTCGTTGAGGCGGTATTCGCCGGTGATCTGGTGCCGCGCGTTGCGGAACCGGGTCCGGCCGTCGCCGGGCTCGCCGTAGTAGTTGGATTCCGGCAGGGCCAGGGCGTCGCCGTCGATCGCGGGCATGCCCCGGTCGAACAGGGTCGAAAAGACGGTGAGCTCGCCCACATAGGTCAGGCGCAGATCCTCATTGGGCCGCCAGGTCAGGGAGGGGGCGACCGCCGTCCGGTCCAGGCCGACATGGTCGCGCCAACCGTTGCTGGTCTCGCCGGCCAGGACCAGCCGCCCAGCCAGGGTCTCGGAGATCGGGCCGGTCACGTCCAACTCCCCCCGCCTCAGGCCGAAGGAGCCGACCGTGCCGGTGAAGACGGCGTCGGGTGTGAAACGCGGGGTCTTGGAGACGATGTTGATCCGGCCGGCCGGGTCGATGTCGCCGAACAGGGCGCCGGCCGGCCCCTTCAGCACCTCGATCCGCTCGGCCGTGGCCGGGTCGCGCGGCGGCGCCATGCCCCGGTTCGCCAGGAAGCCGTCCACATAATATTCCGCCCCGCCGTCGGGCGTGCCCAGGAAGCCGCGGATGGCGAAATTGTCCATCACCCCGCCGCGATTGTTCTGCTGGCTGATCCCGCTGACCAGCTCCAGGGCGTCGGACAGGCGGGTGGCGCCCACGGCGCGCAGCAGGTCGCTTTCGATGGAACGGCTGGACGGCGACATCCGCTCCGTGATCGCCCCGACGCCCAGCGTATGGTCGTGCGGCGAACCCCGGCGGCCCAGGACCACGATCTCGCCCAGGGCGTGGGGCTCGGCCTGAGCCGCATCAACGGGGACCAGGACTGGGGTCGCGGCGGTTGCGGCGGCAATAAGACACAGGCCGGCGCAGCTCGAAAGGAGGGGCAAGGACGAACTCCGTTGAAACGTTATACTGTAGCGGCTATCCGTTCGCGCCTCATGCTGTCAACCGCCGCCCTTCCCGTTTCCGCCCTCGCCGTTCCGGCCGTCCGCCCGGCCGCGCGCATTCGTTCGATCGACGCCCTGCGCGGTCTGGTCATCCTGCTGATGCTGGTCGATCACACGCGCGAGTTCTTCTATTTCCACGCTCAGGTCCCGGACCCGATGAATGTCGAGGCGACCGATCCGGCCCTGTTCTTCACCCGTCTGTCGGCCCATCTGTGCGCCCCGATCTTCGTCGCTTTGACGGGCCTGGGCGCCTGGCTCTACGGAAACAAGACAGCCGAGGTCAGCGGAGGGTCCGCCGCCGGGGCGGCCTCGGCCTTTCTGCTGAAGCGGGGCCTGTTCCTGGTGGTGCTGGAGCTGACCCTGGTCAACTTCGCCTGGGGCTTCTCCCTGACGCCGCCGATCCTCTATCTCCAGGTGATCTGGGTCATCGGGCTGTCGATGATCGCCCTGGCGGGCCTGGCTCATCTACCGCGCGCCTGGCTGATCGCCGTCGGCCTGGTCCTGGCCCTGGGCCACAATCTCTTGGACCCGATCGCCTTCGCCGAAGGTCCGGCCCATGTGCTGTGGGCCGTGCTGCACGACCGCAGCCTGATGGACCTGCCCTGGGGCGGACAGGTTCGCACCTCCTATCCCCTGCTGCCGTGGATCGGGGTGGCGGCCCTGGGCTATGCGATCGGGCCGTGGTTCGTCGGGCCCCAGGGGGCGCGGCTCCGGCGTCTGGTCGTCACCGGCCTGGGCGCCCTGGCCCTGTTCGCCCTGCTCAGGTCTATCAATCTGTACGGCGACCCGACGCCCTGGAGCGTGCAGGACACGCCGCTGCGGACGGCGATGAGCGTGCTGAACGTCACCAAATATCCGCCCTCGGCCGACTTTCTGCTGCTGACCCTGGGCCTGGGGGCCCTGATCCTGGCGGGACTGGAGCGGGCCTCGGACCGTCTGATCGGTCTGTTGGCGGTCTTCGGGGGGGCGCCGCTGTTCTTCTATCTGATCCACCTCTACGGCCTGCATCTGCTGAATCTGGCGGCCCTGGCCCTGTTCGGTCCCAATCAGGGCCAGGGCTTCAGCGTGCAGGGCGTCGCCGCCCTGTGGGCCCTGGCCGCCGTGGTCGCCGTCCCCTGCTGGTTCGCCTGCCGCTGGTTCGCCCGGATCAAGCGCGCCAGCGACCGGCCCTGGATGAAATACCTCTGACCTCAGCCGATGCCGTAGTGATCGGCCAGGGCGGCCAGCGCCTGTTTCAGCACCGTCTTGCCCTGGCGGCGGCGCAGGCCCAGGCCCGTCTCGGCCAGTTTCAGACTGTCGCCGTGGATGCAGATCCGCGTCAGCATCGGCCTCAGGCGCGGGCCGACGGCGGACAGGGCCGCCTCCACCCGTCGTCCGGCCGACAGGGCGCGGTCGCCGGGTTCGACCCGCATCGTTCCGCCCGACCCGGCGCGGGGCAGGGCGTCCCAGCCCATGGTCAGGGCCGGGCCGGCGCCGGCCTGTTCGACCTCCCGCCTCAGCCGTTCGCCGGCGGCGACCTCGGCGGGGCTCAGCCAGGGTCGGCCCGTTGCATCCTTGCGCCGCGCCAGCCAGGCGATCGGGCTTTCGCCCAGATTGGCGGCGTGGCGGACCATTCGCCCGTCCGCCCCGATCAACTCCCGCTCGCCCGCGATGAAGCCGGGGCGGCCGGGCGGCGGGGTTTCGGCCTTGCCGGGGGCCGCCTCCCCCCCGGCGCGCACGGTCCATCCGCCCTGCGGCCGCCGCCTCAGTCCCGGCCGTTCGATCAGGGCGCGGAACTCCGGCTCGCTCAGGGTCAGGCTGATCCGTGCCCTGCGGTCCGGCCCCAGACGCAGCGCATAGACCCCCTGTTCGGCGCCCAGCCAGGCGCCGGGCCGGGCCAGAAGACAGCGCGCCCGCTCCACCGTCCGGCTCATTGCACGGCCTCCCAGCGGGGGGCGCTGTAGATCGTGGTCAGACAGGCCTCCAGCTGCGACAGCAGTTCGTCCACAGCCCGGCGGTCGCGCTCGTCCTCCACCCAGCGGCAGGCCGCCCCCACCGTGCTGCGGTTGACCCCGAAGACGTGGCCGACCCGCTCCAGCGTCCAGCCGAAGGCGATGTGGGCCAGATACATGGCCAGCCAGCGCGACCGGGCGTTGAGCGGATCGATCCGCCGTCCGGCCGTCATCCGCTCCGGGCTGGCCCCGGTCCGCGCCGCCACCAGATGCAGGGCCAGCCCCGCCTTGCACCGGTCCGCCTCTCGCACCGGCGCCCTGTATGCCTCAACCATGCCTCACTCCCGTTCACGAACCTTGACGCCCCATCCTAGGCGGGCGCTGCGTCGTGATAGGAATATCATCCTAATCCGCGTCAGAATCGGACGTGGCGCCGGACTGGACTTGAGGTTGCGTCAGGGCAGGTCCGCGTTCCAACCGGCGCTGCGCGCGGAGCCGCAGGCTGAGTCCGGTCCGCATCATGGTTAATTATTTTTCGAATCATTGACTCGGGACTCTCGACGCCGATTCGCAAATCAGCTTAGGAACGACTCATAGCTCGCCGTTAACCCTTCTTAAGGTTTTCGGGTCTTAACCTGCGAACAAGGTTACCCGGTCGTGCGCCAGGGTGATTACCGCAAAGCTTTTGCCTGGAGGGGCACGAATGCGCGTCCTGTTGATTGAAGACGATCACGCCACCGCCCAGAGCATCGAGCTGATGCTGAAGTCGGAAGGCTTCAATGTCTATACGACCGACCTGGGCGAAGAAGGCATCGATCTGGGCAAGATCTATGACTACGACCTCATTCTGCTTGACCTGAACCTGCCGGACATGAGCGGCCTTGAGGTGCTGCGTCAGCTGCGCGTCGGCAAGATCAACACCCCGGTCATGATCCTGTCGGGCACGCATGAGATCGAAACCAAGGTCAAGACCTTCGGCGGCGGCGCCGACGACTATCTGACCAAGCCCTTCCACAAGGACGAGCTGATCGCGCGCACCCACGCCGTGGTCCGTCGCTCCAAGGGCCACGCCCAGGCCATCATCCACACCGGCGAGATCGCCGTGAACCTGGACGCCAAGACGGTGGAGGTGAACGGTCACCGCGTCCACCTGACCGGCAAGGAATATCAGATGCTGGAGCTGCTCTCGCTCCGCAAGGGCACGACCCTGACCAAGGAAATGTTCCTGAACCACCTGTACGGCGGCATGGACGAGCCCGAGCTGAAGATCATCGACGTCTTCATCTGCAAGCTGCGCAAGAAGCTGGCCACCGCCGCCGACGGCAAACACTATATCGAAACCGTCTGGGGCCGCGGCTACGTCCTGCGCGACCCGGCCGAGGCCGGAAACAGCGTCGCCGCCTGAACGGCCGCTCCGTGCTGATCCTGAAAACGCCCGCCGGTCCCTCCGGCGGGCTTTTTCTATTTGCGCCTACTGCCGCTTCGCCGGCATGTCGCGGCCGCCCTGGTGCAGGACCAGGCCGTCGACCCGGCCTTCGGCGTCGCGGGTGAAGGTGATCTGGGCGTCCACCTCGGTCAGGAAGAAGGCGTCGTCCCCTTGCGCCTTCAGCTCGAAGGCGGGCTGGCCGGTGGCCTGGACCTTCAGCCCGCCCTCTGCGGCGGTGATCGTCAGGGCGAAGGTCGGCGACAGGGAATAGACCCCGACATAGGCGGCCAGGGCCTCGGCCGGCAGGGTCACGACGCGGCGTTCCGAGGCCAGGGTCACGGTCCCGCCGCGCGCCAGGGTCATCAGGTCCGGCCCGAGCTTGTCGGGCGCCGGGCCGTTCAGATTGGCCAGGACGATGACGGCGATCCGGTCGTCCGGCGCATAGGCCATATAGGTGTTGAACCCCTCGATCGCCCCATTGTGCCAGACCAGCTTCCGGTCCGGCGTCGCGGCCAGTCCCAGGGCGTAGCCGTTCCTGACCGGGGTGGTCAGGGCGGTCAGCGACTGGGGCTTCAGCACCCGCCCCCCGAACAGGGCCTGTTCCCATTTCAAGAGGTCGTGGGTGGTCGAGTACAGGGCCCCCGCGCCCAGGGGGATGCTCATGTCCACATAGTCGGCGTTGACCACGCCGGACGCCTCCGTCGCATAGCCCGAGGCGCGCCGGGGCAGGATGCGGTCGTGCCGGTCATAGCCGCTGTCGGCCATGCCGAGCGGGGTGAACAGGGCCTGTTGAATGAAGTCGGCGTAGGTCTGGCCGCTGGCCGCCTCGATCACCGCGCTCAACAGGATATAGCCCGAGTTGGAATAGGCGAAGCCTTCGCCCGGCGCGAAGTCCAGGGGCCTCCCGCTGAACCGGGCGATCAACTGGGCCGTCGTGGCCGGCCGGGTCTTCAGCGTCTCATAGTCGGCGAAGGTGGTGAAGTTGGGCAGTCCGGCGGTGTGGCTCAACAGCCGGCGCGGGGTGACGGCGTCCCAGGCGGGCGGAGCGTCGGGCAGCCAGGTCTTGATCGGGGCGTCCAGATCGACCTTGCCCTGTTCGCTCAACAGCAGGACGGCGACGGCGGTGAACTGTTTGCTCAGCGAGCCCAGGCGGAATTTGACGTCGCCGTCATTGGGGACGCCCCATTCCCGGTTCGCCAGCCCATAGCCCCGGTCCAGCAGGATCTCCCCGTCGCGCGCGACCAGGACGGCGCCGGAAAAGGCGTCGGCCTCGCTGGAGGCCCGGACGATCTGGTCCATTCGGGCCACGTCCGGCGCCCGATCCTGGGCTGCGAGGGGGCCTGCCGCCAGGACGGGGGCCAGAGCCAGGGCCAAGGCGGAGGCCGCGAGACGGCCGCGACGAAGGCGAAGGAAAAGGGGCACGGGCGTCTCCTGAAATGGGCTTTAAGCCTTTAGAGGCTGCGAACCGGGCGTTCGGATGCAACTGGGCGAGGACGAAGGGGCGTCGGTCTTTGCGATCTGGTGGTGAGCAGGACCGATGTCGCTTCTAGTTGTGCTCCTGGCGTGGAGGACATGGGCGCCCTTGACCGTGTTAGGCGGCTAAGTCGCCGACAAGCGATCCGGCCGGAATCCGCCAAGCCCGGCTGATCTTTCGGATTTGATCGAGGTTGATCTCCCGCTTGCCGTTCAGCAGCTCGGAGGCGCGCGCCTTGGAGCCGAGGATCTCGGTCAGATCTGACTGCGTATAGTTGTTCGCCTGCATGACGAACTTCAGCACATCGACCGGCTCGGCCCGTGGGATTGGATAGTGCCGACGCTCATAGTCCTCGATCAGCAGGACCAGGGCGTCGTAATGGGCGGCCGCCTCAGAGCCTTCAGCAGGTTCGTTCTCGAAATAGGGGCGCACCGCCTTCAGCGCCGCTTGGTATTCGGCCTCGTCAGCCAGGGTGCGGATCGTGCTCATGTCCATCGTCATCGTCGCTCTCTCCAATCCTATAGTTTCGCCACATCGATCTTGTCCTATTCGGCGTGAGTCCCGACGAAGAGGATGAAAATCCTCTTGGCTCGAAACCCCACCAGACCGACGATCCGGTATTTGTTGCCGCCCACGTCGAAGACGATCTTGCCGTCCACCACATAGTCGGCGCTGCTGAAGGTGGCCTTCAGCTCTGCGAAGTTGCTCCAGTCGGCGTCCGAGGCGGCGGTGTGCCACTCGATCATCGCCGCCTTCGCCGTGTCCTGGGGCTTGCCCTTCGGCTGGGCCTCCCAGAACTTCACCAGGGCTGATTTCGCGATCACGTTCATGGGGTCGTATCGCATGTTTCCAATCTGGAAACAAGGAAAAGTTTCCAATATGGGAACTCAAGGGTGGGCCGACACCTGTCGATCAGCCCCGTTCTTCGTCCGGCGCGAAGGTCACCGTCGCCTCCATCCCCCCGTCCGCCGCATTGGCCAGGGTCAGGCGGCCGCCGGCGATCTCGGCCATGCGGCGGGCGATGGTCAGGCCCAGGCCCGAGCCGCCGCTGTCGCGCGACCGCGAGGGATCCAGCCGGTAGAAGGGCTCGAACAGGGCCTCCAGCCGGTCCTCGGGCACGCCCGGCCCGTGGTCGCGGACGATCAGACGCACCGTCCCTGCCTGCGCTTCGCCCCTGACGGCCGCATCGCCGCCGTGGCGCACGGCGTTGTCGATCAGATTGGTCAGGCACCGCCTCAGAGCCAGGGGCCGGGTCGGCCGCACCGCCCCGCAGCCCTGAACGAAGACGACCGGCTGTCCCGCCTCGGCCGCATCCTCGCACAGGGCCGACAGCAGGGCGTCCAGATCGACCGGGACGACCGGCTCGATCCGGGTCTCCAGCCGCGCCAGGTCCAGCCCCTCGCGCACCAGATGCTGCATGGCCGCCAGATCCGCAATCAGCTGGGCGCGCAGGGTCTCGTCCGCCACCTTTTCGACCCGCAGCCTCAGCCGGGTCAGGGGCGTCTGAAGATCGTGGGCCACGGCGGCCAGGACGCGGGCCCGTTCGGCGATCAGGGCCTGAAGCCGGGTCTGCATGGCGTTCAGCGCCATGGCCGCCTGGCGCACCTCGCGCGTCCCCTCCACCGCCAGGGGCGGGCCGTCCAGGTCCCGGCCCAGGGCCTCGGCCCCGGCCGACAGCCGCGCCAGGGGCGCCGCTGCCCGGCGTGAGGCCAGCCAGGCCGTCGCCGCCACCGTCGCCAGGCCGACGGCCAGCAACAGTGCGCTGTCGCGCCCCAGGCTCCAGGGCCGCGGGGCGGGCGGCAGGCTGACCGCCACAGGGGCCACGGCCGTTCCGTCCTGGGGATCGAGGGTCAGGATGCGACAGCGCAGGGCCGCGTCCGCCGGGGCGCCGCAGGCGGCCTTGGCCGCCTCATAGGCCCGCACCTTGACCCCGGTCACGCCGCGCCGGGCCAGGGCCTGGGCCACCGCCTGGGTCAGGGCGGGGTCGGGCGGCCCGCGCCGCTGTCCGTCGGCCGGGGTCAGGGCCACGGCCACGGCGGCGGCCGGATCGTCGTCCGCCTGGGCCAGGTCGCCGATCCGCTCGGCCGTGGTGAAGTCATGGGCCTGTTTCAGCCAGTGATGGCGGCCCAGCTGAAGCGCCAGAAAGGTCACCGCCGCCGCCGCCAGGGCGCCGACCAGGACCAGGGCGAACAGCCGGACCGTCGACCCGTCGACGACGCCGCCTAGCCCCCGCTTCGAGCCCCGGCCTAGGCGCGCCACGTCACCGGGCCCGACAACATATAGCCAAGGCTGCGCACCGTGCGGATCAGGACCGGGTTCTTGGCGTCGTCGCCCAGCTTCTGGCGCAGGCGGCTGACCCTCAGATCGACCGCCCGGTCGTCGGCGTCGGCGACGGTGGACAGGGCGCGGATGCGTTCGCGCGACAGGGGCCGCCCCCCGTTGCGGACCAGGGCGTGAAGCAGGTCGAAATCGGCCCCGGACAAGGGCGCCACCCGCCCGTCCGGCGCCGTCAGGCTGCGGGCGGCGACGTCCAGGGACCAGCCGGCGAACTGGGCGCAGCGCCCCTGGACCGGCTCGGCCTCCGGGCGGGCGCGGCGCAGGACGGTGCGGATGCGCGCCACCAGTTCGCGCGGCTCGAACGGCTTGGCCATATAGTCGTCGGCCCCAATCTCCAGCCCCACGATCCGGTCGATCGGATCGCCGCGCGCCGTCAGCATGATGACCGGGGTCCGCGACGTCGCCCGGATGGCGCGGCACAGGCTTAGGCCGTCCTCGTCCGGCAGATTGAGGTCCAGCACCACCAGATCGACCGGCCCGGCCTCCAGCGCCGCCTTGGCCGCCCGGCCGTCGGCCGCCTTTAAGGTGCGAAAGCCGTGCTGCTCCAGATGATCGGCCAGAAGGGTGCGGATATCGCGGTCGTCGTCGACGACCAGAAGCACGGGCGGGGCGGCGGTCATGGGGCGGGTTCAGCGTGGCGGGTCGGTCGTCTCTGTCCGCCCGGCTGATGGCGAAAAGGCGGCCGACACAGTCGGACACAAATCTCCACCCCGCCGACACGGGCCGACACCGAACCGCCCATCGCCCGCCGGAGCCGGCGTCGAGAAACGGGTCGTCCGAAACGAACGGACGTTCTCAACACAGAGAGACTTCAGATGAAATCCTTCCGCACCTCCGCCGTCCTGGGCGCCCTGGCCGTCGTCGCCCTGAGCAGCGGCGCCGCCTTCGCCGGAACCGTCCCCGCCTCGGCCCCCGCCTCTGCCTCTGGCCGCGCCCCGGCCGCGACCGCCTCGACCGCCCATTCGACGACCTCGGCCGCCCGTCCGCAGCGCCCGGCCCGCCACAGCCGTCATCAGCGCGCCGAGACCCCGGCTCAAACGGCCAAGAAGAAGTCCTGAGACCCTGATCCGACTTCGGGCGGTCTCCCGGCCGACCGCCCGAAGCCGGTCTTTTTCTCCCACTTTAAGCGAACCCTTGGGCCAAGGCCGCCGCCATCGGCCCCGGTCGTCCCGCGCCGTCGAAGGGCAGGGGCCGGTCGCGCCCGTCGTCCTTGTCGCCCTGACGATACCAGCTGTCGGTGTCGCGCAGGCCCCAGACGGTGAAGGCGAACCTCTGGGCCGCCGGCAGGGCGTTGAAGGCCTCCGCCAGCTCCCGCACCCGCGCCGTCTGCAAGCCCGTGCGCTGACCTGCGCCGCGCAGGTCCAGCCGGTTCTCGGTCCGCAGGGTGCAGTCCAGCTCCGACACATGAATCGGCAGGCCGAACTGGGCCGCCTCGCGCATGAAGGCGCGGATCGCCCCCTCGGGGATGTCGATCCAAAGATGCGACTGCAGCCCCAGCCCCTGAAGCGGACACCCCGCCTTCAACAGCCGCTCGACCAGTTTCAGGAACTGGACGCCCTTGGCCGGCACGCTTTCCTGATTGTATTCGTTGAGGAACAGCACCGCGTCCGGATCGGCCGCCCGCGCCTGTTCGAAGGCGCGCAGAATATAGCCGTCGTGGCCGTATCGGGCGCTCCAGTGGCAGTCGCGCATCCCCGAACCGTCGTCCAGGATCGGCTCATTGACCACGTCCCAGCTGCGGACCTTGCCGCGATACCGGCCGGCCACGGCGGCGACATAGCCGTCGAAGGCCCGGTCGAAGGCGGGGCCCGACAGGCCCGCAAACGCCTCGGCCCCTTGCGAATACCAGATCAGGGTGTGGCCGTGCAGGGCCATGCCGTTCTGGGCGGCGAAGGCGGCGATCCGGTCCGACCGGTCGAACCGGGGCCGGTCCAGCCCGTCGGCCAGGACATATTCCATCTTCATCTCCCACTCGGGCGTGAGTTGAGAGACCTGGGCGCGGGCCAGGGCGACCCAGTCGGGATCGTCGATCTGCATCGCCTTGATCGCCGCGCCGAAGGGGGCGGGGGCGACGGACTTCAGCGGCGGAAGGTTCGGCGCGGTCGGCTCGGCCGCGGTGCGGTCGCAGGCGGCCAGGGCCAGCGACGAGGCGATCACGGCGCGGCGAGAGAGACCAAACCCTCTCCCGCTTGCGGGAGAGGTGGCCCGGCGTTCGCGAAGCGAACCAGGATCGGAGAGGGAAGTGCTGCTCAACAGAAGACTTCCCCCATCGTCAGCCGTCTCGCTCCGCTCGACGAGCTGACACTTCCCCCGCAAGCGGGGGAAGGTCTGAGAGTCCTCAGACCGCACGCTTCCGCAGGCCCAGCTCGTCGAAGGCGGCGGTTTCGCGCTTGGCGATGGCGATCAGCTTGTTCAGCCGGGTGGTTTCGGCGACGTGTTCGAACTTCTTCAGCTCTTCGAAGGCGCCCGTCAGGGCGTCGCGGGCCCCGGCCTCTTCGGCGTCGATGACGCTCAGATCGCTTTCGGCGGCGGCGCGGCGGGCCTTCCAGCCGTTCAGATAGGCGGCCAGCATCATATTGGCGTCGGCGTCCAGGCGCGCGCGCTCGCGCTCCACCTCGACCTCGGCGTCCAGAACCGCCAGCCGCATCTCGGCCGTGGCCCGGCGCGCGCTGACCTCGGCCAGGCGCTTCTGGAGGGTTTCGACCTCATAGTTGGAGATGCGGATCAGGGATTGGGCCCAAGCGGTCATTTCGTCACTCTCTGATCATGCCTTGGTTCAGAATAGTCTCCAGCCGGGTAAAGGAATCGGAAAGACGGGTGACGTCGTCCTTGTCCTGGCTCAGAAACTCCTCCAGCGCGGGGTTCAGGGCGATGGCCCGGTCCACGATCGGGTCGGCGCCGGTGCGGTAGGCGCCGATCTTGATCAGCTCCTCCATATTGCCATAGGCCGACAGACACTGGCGGGCGCGCTTGTTCAGCTCGCGCTCGGGCAGGGTCTGGCAGGCGGGCATGGTCCGGCTGACCGACTTCAGCACGTCGATGGCGGGGAAACGTCCACGCTCGGCGATCTTGCGGTCCATCACGATGTGGCCGTCCAGAATGCCTCGAACCGCGTCGGCTATGGGCTCGTCATGGTCGCCCCCGTCCACCAGGACGGTGAACAGGGCGGTGATGGGGGCTGCGGTCGTGCCGTCGGGCCGGATCGGCCCCGGCCCGGCCCGCTCCAAGAGCTTGGGCAGTTCGGTGAAGACGGTGGGGGTATAGCCCTTGGTCGTCGGCGGCTCGCCCGCCGCCAGGCCGATCTCGCGCTGGGCCATGGCGAAACGGGTGACGCTGTCCATCAGGCACAGGACCTCCAGGTCCTGATCACGCAGGAATTCGGCGATGGCCATGGTCATATAGGCCGACTGGCGGCGTTTCAGGGCCGGCTCGTCACTGGTGGCGACCACGACGACGGCGCGTCTCAGCCCCTCTTCGCCCAGGGTCTCTTCAACGAACTCGCGCACTTCGCGGCCCCGTTCGCCGATCAGGCCGACCACGACCGCGTCGCAGGTGGCCTGTTTGGCCAGCATGGACAAAAGCACCGACTTGCCCACGCCCGAACCGGCGAAGATGCCCAGCCGCTGGCCCCGGCAGGTGGTGGTGAAGACGTCCATGGCCCGCACCCCCAGGTCCAGCCGCTCGCCCACCCGGCCGCGCGAATGGGCCGGGGGCGGCGGCGTGCGCAGGGGATAGGGCGCCGGCCCCTGGGGCAGGGGGCCCAGGCCGTCGATGGGATGGCCGAAGGCGTCGATGATCCGGCCCAGCCAGGCGGTGGTCGGGCGCACGCTGGCGGCCTGGTCGACGATGCGGATCTCGGCGCCGGGCGCCACCCCCTCGACCGGGCCGAACGGCATCAACAGGGCCTTGGCGTCGCGGAACCCCACCACCTCGGCCGGCAGGGGCTCCAGCCCGCGCCGCCCGATCTCGGCCCGCGCCCCGACCGCCAGCCGCGACAGCCCGCCTCGCGACTCGATCAGCAGGCCCGACACCCCCGCGACCTTGCCGGTGACGACCAGGGGGTCGATCGCTTCGACGGCGGCGACGAGATTATGCAAGACGAACCCCAGAAACAGGCGTTAACCGTTTGCGCCATCATGGTTAACGGGGGGTGAAGGGGGGGTTAAACCGGATCTCCTGCGACCGGCGTCTCCCGCGTCGTCGCGATGGCGCCGACCGAGGCGATGACGATGGCGGCGATGGCGATCCATTGCTGGCCGGTCAGATGTTCGTGCAGGACGATCAGGCCGGCCAGGGCGCCGATGGCGGGTTCGGCGCTGAGCACCACGCCGAAGGTGCGTTTGGGAATGCCGCGCAGGGCCACCATCTCCAGCGAATAGGGCAGGGCGCTGGAGAAGATCGCCACCGCCAGGCCGGCGACGACGATGGCCGGGTTGAACAGGGCCGCCCCGGCGTGGGCGAGGCCGAAGGGGACGACCACCATCGCCGCCACGCTCATGCCCAGGGCCACCGACTGGCCCGGATGCAGATGGGTCAGCCGCTTGCCGAAGATGATGTACAGCGCCCAGCACAGGCCGGCGAAGGCCGCCAGGGCCACGCCGACCGGGTCCAGCGATCCCGCTCCGCCCTTCAGCGGCAGCAGCAGGCCCAGGCCCAGCACCGCAAAGCCGACGCAGACGAAATGGATCGGCCGGCGCGAATGGATCAGGGCCAGGCTGAGCGGCCCGATGAATTCGATGGCGATGGCCACGCCCAGCGGAATGGTGCGCAGCGCCATGTAGAAGCTCAGATTCATCGCCCCCAGGACGGCGCCGTACAGGACGACGGCCTTCAGATCGGCCCGGGTCAGGGCGAACCGCCAGGGCCGGAACACCAGAACCAGCAGCAGGGCCGAGATCCCGACCCGATAGGCCGTGGCCCCCTGCGCCCCGATCACCGGAAACAGGCTCTTGGCGAAGGAGGTGCCCCCCGCCAGGATCATCATGCCCGCGAACAGGGCGGCGTAGGGGATCAGCCGCGCGATCAGCGGGGACTGCAGGCTCGGGCTCAGGCTGGGCGCGGTCATGGGACGAGAGATAGCCCAAAGCCGCTTGCGTATCTCGCCGATTTCCGGCCTCCTTGCGCCGAAAAACGGCGTTAAAGAGCATGATATGACGGATTTCGTCACCCTGGACGAGTTCGACCGGCGGCTGCTGGCGCGGGCGCGGCGCGACAATCAGGAGCCGGCGCGGGTCACGGCCCAGGCGGTGGGCCTGTCGGAATCGGCGGTGCTGCGACGGATGCGGCGCCTCCGGGCCGAAGGGGTCATCGTCGCCGACGTCGCCCTGGTCGATCCGGCCCGGATCAAGCCGCGCATCGTCCTGCATGTGCTGGTCGAGATGAACACTCAGGATCGCAAGGTCATGACCGCCTTCCAGCAGGCCATGAGGGCCAGTCCCGAGGTCCAGGGCGCCTGGGACGTGACGGGCGAGACCGACTATCTGCTGACCGTGGCCGTCCCGACCATGGCCGATTACGAAGCCTTCGGCATCCGCGAACTGGTCCCGGAAAAGGGGGTCCGCAGCTATCGCAGCATGATCGTGATCCGCGAGGTGGTCGGCTTCGACCCCGCCCGCGCCGTGGTGGATTAATAGAGGGCGGTCGTGACCCGCAGCGCGACCACCACCACCGTGTCGGCGTCGCGCAGACCCCCGGCGTAGCGGATCAGCTGGACGTCCGGCTGGAGGGTGAAACGGCCGATCCGGTCGGCGTAGGTCAGCTCCAGCCCCTCTTCGTAATGGGCGGGGTCGTCGCCGGCGTCGGCGATGTTGGCGCGGCCCTTGTCGGACAGCCAGCCCTGATGGACGCCGAAGGAGACCTGGCTGTCGGGGCGGCTCGCCCAGACCTGGCTGACCAGGACGCCGGCCTGCCAGCCGCCTTCGAAATCGGTGGTGTCCCCGTCCGAGGCGCCGATCCGGCCGAACAGATCGACCTGGGGCCCGTCCGGTTTCGCCGTCCCATAGATCCGCCCCTCGGCCAGGGCGTAGGCGCCGCGCGCCAGGCTCTGGGCCGGTTCGCCGTCGGGCGTCAGGTCGCGGATGTCGTCCTGATGCTGGTCATAGCGCCAGACGCCGACGGCGTAGCGGCCCGCCCCGTTGACGCGGCCCCCGACCTCGACGATCCCCAGGACGCCGTGATCCAGGGTGGTGGCCACCCCGCCCCGGTCCCCGATGGTGCGGGCGTCCGCGTTGATCACGGCGGCTTGAGCGTAAAAGGTCTCGACGTCCCCGATCCGCAGCCGCGCAGCCAGGGAGGTGGAGGGGAAGATGGCCGGGCCATTCGGACCGGTGGAGGCCAGTTCCGAGCCGATGCCGAACGGCGGCGCCAGCAGCAGGCCCGAGGCCTCGGTGGCGTAGAATTCGCTGTTCAGGTCATACAGGCCGCCCAACAGACTGCCCCAGCCCAGGTCCTGTTCGATCCAGGCCTCATACAGTCGTGCGCCCTGGGCGGAGACCTCGATGTTGTCGACCCCTTGCAGGGTTCCGGCCAGGGCGTTGGGCTCGCCCCCGCCGTTGTAAAGGCCCGACAGATGCAGCCGCGCGCCGCGCCAGCCCCAGGCCCGTTCCAGATCCCCGTCCAGGCTGACGCTCAGATTGTCCAGATAGCGGCCCGCCCGCGCGGCCCCGCCCGAGACGACGCCCGTGACGTCGGCGGCGTACTCGGCCGCGAAGGCCCAGGTCGGTTCGATCTCCGTCTCGGCCTGGGCCAGGGCGAAGGTCGGCGCCGCGACGGCGGCCAGACCGGCCAGGGCCGCCAGACGGCGGAGAAGGGAGCGGGGCTTAGCATTCTGCATGGCCGGAAGTCCGTGATGTTGAACCTCCAGCCTAGCTTCGGAAGGTGAACACGGACCTTCGCATTACATTGGGGGCAAGCCGTATCGGACCGGCAACGGCGCGTTAACCCAAACTCCCGTAACCCCGTTCGGAATTGTGTGGGAGCGCGCGCGATGAACTGGACGATCGGCAAGAAGGTGACGGCGACCGGGATCGCGGTCCTGGTCCTCTCCGTCGGCACCGCCGGCCTGGGGTTGAAGATGAACGCCGACCTGGGCGACGCCCTGGACCGGGCGACGGTCTCGGCCTCGATCCTGCGCAACCATATGCAGGCCGACATGATGCACGACGCCCTGCGCTCCGATGTCTTCGGCGCGCTGCTGTCGTCGGACCCGGCCAACGGCGTCGATCCCGCCGAGATGAAGGCCGGGATGAAGGAGCACCGCGAGACGTTCGAGGCCGCCGTCGCCGAAAACACGCGGCTGGCCACCGATCCCGAGCTGAAGGCCGCGCTTCTGGAGGTGGAGGCGCCGCTTCGCACCTATGTCCAGGCTGCGGGCCAGATGGTCGATCTGGCTGAAACCGATCCCGCCGCCGCCCAGCGGCGCATGGCCGAGTTCCAGGATCAGTTCGGCGTGCTGGAAACCGCCATGGGCGCCGCCGCCGAGAAGATCGAGGCCGAGGCCCAGTCCGACGCCGCCGCCGCCAAGGCGACGGCCGCCGTCAGCCGCATCGTCATGATCGCGGCCGTCATCGCCGCCCTTCTGATCAGCGCGGGCCTGATCCTGGCGGGGGTGCGCGGCATGGTGGCGCCGATCCGCCGCCTGACCGACGATCTGCGCGCCCTGGCCCAGGGCCGGACCGAGGTCAAGCTGGGCGAGGCCGCCCGCAAGGACGAGATCGGCGACATCGCCCGCGCCGTGGTCGACATCCAGGCCCTGATCGCCGCCCGCGTCCGGGCCGAGGCCGATCAGGCCGAACAGCTGCGGCTGAAGGACGAAGAGGGCCGCCGCGCCGACGAGGCGATGCGCGAGGCGACCGCCCGCGAACAGGCCGCCATCGTCGCCGGCCTGGGGCACGGGCTGGAGGCCCTGGCGCGCGCCGACCTGACCTATCGCATCGTCGATCCCTTCCCGGCCGCCTATGAACGGCTGCGCACCGACTTCAACGGGGCGGTGGACGGGCTGCAACAGGCCATCGCCACCATCGCCGCCAATACGGGCGCCATCAATGCGGGCGCCGCCGAAATCGCCAAGGCCGCCGACGACCTGTCGCGCCGCACCGAACAGCAGGCCGCCAGCCTGGAGGAGACCGCCGCCGCCCTGGATCAGGTCACGGCCACGGTGCGCGCCACCGCCTCAGGCGCGGTCCAGGCCGCCGGCGCCGTTCAGGCCGCCCGCGACGACGCCGACAAGAGCGGTTCGGTGGTGCGCGACGCCGTCGCCGCCATGGGCGAGATCGAACGCTCGTCCAGCCAGATCAGCCAGATCATCGGCGTCATCGACGAGATCGCCTTCCAGACCAATCTCCTGGCCCTGAACGCCGGGGTCGAGGCGGCGCGGGCCGGCGAAAGCGGCCGCGGCTTCGCCGTGGTGGCCTCCGAGGTGCGCGCCCTGGCCGAACGCTCGGCCGACGCCGCCAAGGAGATCAAGGGGCTGATCACCCAATCGACCGCCCAGGTCGGATCGGGCGTCAAACTGGTGACCGAGACCGGCGCAGCCCTGGACCGGATCGTGGCCCATGTCGCCCAGATCGAAAGCCTGGTGACCGACATCTCCGCCTCGGCCGCCGAACAGGCCACCGGCCTGGCCGAGGTCAATACGGCCGTCAATCAGATGGACCAGATGACCCAGCAGAACGCCGCCATGGTCGAACAGTCCACCGCCGCCAGCCACGCCCTGTCCCAGGAGGCCGACGGCTTGCACGCCGCCGTCGCCCGCTTCAAGGTCGGCGCCGCCGCGCCTCGCGTTTCCACCCCGGCGCCCGTCGCGGTCACGCCCCCGCCGTCCCCCTCGGCCGCCGTCACGGCCTTGAAGAGCGTCGGCCGCGGCGGCGCCGCCCCCGCCCCCTCCGCCGCAGCGGACGAGGACGGCTGGGAAGCGTTCTGAGGCGGCTCAGCGGCCGCCGCCCGGCGCCGTCAGGGTGCGGCGGAAGAAGGCGATCAGGTCGCGGTTGAAGGTCTGCTGGAAGGCGGCGCGGTCGAAGCCGGGGGTGGGGGCGCAGACGGCCGGCGCCAGTTCGGCCAGGCGCGCCGAACAGGGCGGCATGAAGTCGAAATGGCCGGCGCCGGGGATCGACCGGTATTCCGGCGGACGGGGCAGGGCGTCGCGCACCGGTTCGGCGTAGAAGGGGCTGGGCAGGACCCGGTCGTTTTCGCCCCGCCACAGCTGGACCGGCTGGGCGACCCCCGACAGGCCCTGGCGGGTGAAGGCGAAGCCCAGGGCGGGGGCGGCGGCGGCCACGGCCTTGATCCGTCGGTCATGCACCCAGGTCTGATCCGTCTTCGGCGCGCCACGGGCGGCGATCAGGCCGCAGTCGTAGAAGGCCGGGTGGGCGCGGCAGTGGTCGCCGATCCGGCCCAGGTCGGGCTCGCCGCCCGCTGCGGTCAGGACGGTGAAGCCGCCTGCGGAAAAGCCGAAGGCGCCGATGCGGTCGGCGTCGATCGCCGTCCGGCCGGTCCAGTCGCTCAGCAGATAGTCGATCAGGACGTGAAGCTGGCGCGGGCGCTGGGCCACGTCGGTCGCCCGGCTCTGGTCGCGCCAGTTGTCGCCCGTATGGGTCAGGGCGGCGACGACGAAGCCCGCCTGGGCCAGGGCGCGCGCCGTCGCCTCATGGCTGCGGAAATCGCCGCCGTTGCCGTGGGAAATGACGATCAGGGGGCGTCGGGCGCCGCCGTCTGCGCCGGGCGTCCAGACCCCCGCCTCGATCGCCGGACCGGCGCCGTCCGGGATCTCCAAACGGGCGAAGGCGACGGCGGCCTCGGACGGGGGTGCGGCGGGCGTCGGGGGCTGTGGGAC
>NZ_JBWKZJ010000023.1:0-44981 GCF_059424365.1 Brevundimonas sp. GW456-12-10-14-LB3 | reverse complement strand
GGCCTGAACCTGTCCGGCGCCGGGGGCGCAGGCGCGGGAGGCGTGATCCGCATCACGGCGATCGGATGAGCCGTTCGCCCGATGCGCCTGAACCGATCGAGGTCTTGGACAGGGACGCCTGGGATGCGCCGGAGGCGCTGAACGACTGGGATCGCCGCGCGCAAACCGGCTGGGACGGCCGACACTTCAGCGCGCCTTTTGATGAAGAGGACGAAGAATGATCAGACGCAGACGGCCGGTTTCGGACCGGTCTTTCAGTCCGCCCCTGGCGGAGGCGCGCTGGCTGTGGCGCAGGCTCTACGCCTTTATGGTCAGCGCCGGCCTGTGGGTCCTGCTGATGCGGACGGTGGGGCGAACGCCCCCCGAAATGCTGCCCAAGATGACGGACGGGCTGATGGGGCTGCTGGCCCTGATCCTGGTGCTCTATCTGGTCGCGCCGACGGCGCAGCAGCTGGCCGCCATGATCGCAACCGCCCGTCCTCGCCTGCCGGGAGGTCGGCCATGAGTTTCGGACTGTCCCAAAGCTCGCGCCGACGGCTCCTGGGCGTGCATCCCGCCCTGGTCGCCGTGGTCGAGGCCGCCATCGCGCGGAGCCCCGTCGATTTCATGATCACCGAGGGCGTTCGGACGGCGGAACGACAGGCCGCCTTGGTCGCCGTCGGCGCCAGCCGCACCCGGCGCTCGCGCCATCTGACCGGCCACGCGGTCGATGTGGCGGCCCTGGTGGACGGACAGGTCCGCTGGGACTGGCCGCTCTACGGTCGAATCGCGGCGGCCTTCAAGGCGGCGGCCCAGGAGCTTGAGACCCCGATCATCTGGGGCGGCGACTGGCGGACCCTGCGGGACGGCCCCCATTTCGAACTGGATCGCAGGGTCTTTCCATGACCCCGGACGCTCTGAGGAAAGGTCTGCGGGCCGGGGGCTGGACGGCGGCCGTCGTTGCGGCCGTGGCGTTGACGGTCGCCCTGTTGGGCGGGCTGGGCTTTCGCTGGGATCCGCTGAACCTGGAGCAGCGCCGACGGGTCCGGGCCCCCCCCCCCGCGTCCGAGGCCGCAGCCTCGGCGAAGGCGGAGGGCGAGGCGCGTCGCCATGAGCAGGCGGGGACCGTCGCGCAACTTCGTCGATTGGAGCATTTCAAACAGCAGGAGATCGAGGCCACGCGGGCGACCGCCGTCGCCGTCTCCGAGGCGAAAAGGGCCGATGATGCAAACACTCTTCTGGAAAGCCGCCGCGCCGATCGTCTGCGCGCTCACGACCGCGAGCTGTGCCGGCTCGCCCCGGACCTCGCCGGTTGCGCCCGCGCGTCTGATCCTGCCCGAGACGGCGAGCCGCCCCTGCTCCCTGGCGACCCTGCCGGCGGAGCCGACCCTGGCTGACCTTGAGGCCGCCTATATGTTGCGCGGCGCCCAGGTGGTGGCCTGTGACGGCGCTCGCCGGCTGGCGGTGGAGACGCTTCTGGCCGAGCGGGCGATGCAGGCTGCGGGACGGGCGTCCGTCCCGCAGCCTTAAGAAGGCATGGGGCAAAAACGACTCGGCAACTTCTGCCGCCGCACGACAGAAGTTGCCGAGTTTTCCGCCTTTCCATCAACAACAAGGCAGAAAAATCAAGGGCTTGATGAAACGGCCTCGGCTCACCGGCTTGGCCCCGCCCTTGCTCTAGGGAGGGCGGAGCAAAATGCTCCCGACGCCAAAACGGCGTCGCACATGCACAGAAGTGAAAGAGGGCAGCCAAAATGGCGAGCATCAACACCAACTACGGCGCCTCCATCGCGCTGCAGAACCTGAACAAGACCAACGCCCAGTTGGAAATGACGCAAAACCGCGTCAACACGGGCATGAAGGTCTCCAGCGCCAAAGACAGCGGCGCCATCTACGCCATCGCCACCGGACAGCGCGCCAACATGGGCGCGATGGAGTCCGTGCGCGCCTCCCTGCAGCGCGGCCAGTCGATCGTCGATGTGGCCCTGGCCGCCGGCGATACGGTGACGGCCGCCCTGGAGGAGATGAAGGGGCTGGCGGTCAGCATCGCCGGTTCCACCGGGGCGACCCAGACCTCCTATCTGACGGACTTCCGCGCCCTGGGCGCCGAAATCACCTCGGCCCTGGCCGGAGCGGGCTTCGACGGGGTCAACCTGTGGACGGGCGCGACGGCGACCAATCTGATCAAGGACGTCAGCGGCGGCACGACGGCGATCGGCTTCACGGTCGCAGGCGGCATGGCCGCCGACACGGCCATCACCACCATCACCAACCAAGCCATCGCCGCCGGCGCCGCGACGACGGGCGCGGTCGACGCCGCCATCGCCAAGGTGACGGAAGCCCTTTCGACCCTGGGCACCCAGTCCAAGTCGGTCGGTCGGCAAGTGACCTTCCTGAACAAGCTGCAGGACGCGACCGAGGCGGGCATCGGCAATCTGGTGGATGCGGATCTGGCCAAGGAAAGCGCGCGCCTGACCGCCCTGCAGACCAAGCAACAGCTGGGCGTGCAGGCGCTGTCGATCGCCAACTCCTCCAGCCAGACCCTGCTGAGCCTCTTCCGCAACTAGGTCGGCCCTGAAGGCTGGCCCTGAAGGCCGCGTCTGAGGGCCGACGCCGCCCCGTTCGAGGGTCGTTCGTCGGGTCCTTTTGGGGCTCGGGTCGGCAAGATGTGCCCAGTGAACGGCGGGGGTCGGCAAATTCTGCCGGGCAAGAAGGAGGGTGAATCAATAGTAAACTAATGAAAACAGTGGCTTACCGTGACTTCTCGCCGTCGCCTCTGGCCCGGCAATTGCTTCTTACCCACTGAGCAAAAAGCTCCCTTCGCCAAAAGGGCGAAGGAATTCACGAAGTGAAAGGAACGCCAAAATGGCGAGCATCAATACGAACTACGGCGCGTCCATCGCGCTGCAGAACCTGAACAAGACCAACTCGGAGTTGGAGCGGACCCAAAACCGCATCAACACCGGCATGAAGGTCTCGTCGGCCAAGGACAGCGGGGCGATCTTCGCCATCGCCACGTCCCAACGCGCCAATGCGGCTTCGCAGGACGCGGTTCGCGCCGGCCTGCAACGGTCTCAGTCGATCACCGACGTGGCCCTGGCCGCCGGCGACACGATCACGGCCGCTCTGGAAGAAATGAAGAGCCTGGCCGTGTCCATCGCGGGCACGACGGCGGGTTCGGCCGCCGAAACCTCCTACCTGGCGGAATACAACGCCCTGGGTCTCGAAATCACCTCGGCGATTTCCGGCGCCTCGTTCGACGGCGTCAACAGCCTGACCACCCCCTTGGGCGTGGCCGGCGTGACCGACGTCAGCGGCGGCGGCAAGGCGCGCGCCGACGCCACGACCGCCAAGGTCGACACCGCCATCTCGACCGTGACCGCCGCCCTGTCGACCCTGGGCACCCAGTCCAAGTCGCTGGGTCGCCAGATCAGCTTCGTCAACAAGCTTCAGGACGCTCTTGAAGCCGGCGTGGGCAATCTGGTGGACGCCGACCTGGCCAAGGAAAGCGCCAAGCTGACCGCCCTGCAGACCAAGCAACAGCTGGGCGTGCAGGCGCTGTCGATCGCCAACTCCTCCAGCCAGACCCTGCTGAGCCTCTTCCGCTAAGGCCCGGAGGCCCGGTCGCCTCGGCGGCCGGGCCAAGGTCTTGAACCCCGAGCAAAACGCTCCCGTCGCCAAAACGGCGTCGGCCATCACGAAGTGAAAGGAACGCCAAAATGGCGAGTGTGAACACCAACTACGGCGCGTCCATCGCGCTGCAGAACCTGAACAAGACCAACTCAGAGTTGGAGCGGACCCAAAACCGCATCAACACCGGCATGAAGGTCTCGTCGGCCAAGGACAGCGGGGCGATCTTCGCCATCGCCACGTCTCAACGGGCGTCGGCCGCTTCGCAAGACGCGGTGAGGAGCTCGATCCAGCGCGGCCAATCCATCGTCGACGTGGCCCTGGCCGCCGGCGATACGATCACGGCCGCTCTGGAAGAGCAGAAGGCCCTGGCGGTCAGCATCGCCGGATCCACCGGCGCCGCCCAGACCTCCTATCTGGCGGAATACAACGCCCTGGGTACGGAAATCGCCAGCGCCCTGTCCGGGGCGACGTTTGACGGGGTCAATCTGTTCTCCGCCAACGCCGCCGCGATCACGGTGCAGACCGGGCCGTCGACCACCTATACGCTGAAGGCCATCGCCGGCGCCGCCACCTCGGTCGCCACGACGACGACGGCGACGTCTGGCGATGCGGCGACCCTGGGCGCGACGGTGGACGGGGCCATTACGGCCTTCACCGCCATCCTGTCCGACTTCGGCACCAAGTCCAAGTCGCTGGGGCGTCAGATCAGCTTCGTCAACAAGCTTCAGGACGCTCTTGAAGCCGGCGTGGGCAATCTGGTGGACGCCGACCTGGCCAAGGAAAGCGCCAAGCTGACCGCCCTGCAAACCAAGCAACAGCTGGGCGTGCAGGCGCTGTCGATCGCCAACTCCTCCAGCCAGACCCTGCTGAGCCTCTTCCGCTAAGGCCCGGAGGCCCGGTCGCCTCGGCAGCCGGGCCAAGGCTTTGAAACCCCGAGCAAAATGCTCCCGACGCCAAAACGGCGTCGGCCCTCACAAAGTGAAGAAGGAACGCCAAAATGGCGAGTGTGAACACCAACTACGGCGCGTCCATCGCGCTGCAGAACCTGAACAAGACCAACTCGGAGTTGGAGCGGACCCAAAACCGCATCAACACCGGCATGAAGGTCTCGTCGGCCAAGGACAGCGGGGCGATATTCGCCATCGCCACGTCCCAACGCGCCGCCGCCAGCGCTCAGGACTCAGTCCGCAGCTCGATCCAGCGCGGCCAATCCATCGTCGACGTGGCCCTGGCCGCCGGCGATACGATCACGGCCGCTCTGGAAGAGATGAAGGGCCTGGCCGTCAGCATCGCCGGTTCCACCGGCTCGGCCAAGACCTCCTATGAGAACGAGTTCGCGGCCCTGGGTCAGGAAATCAAGAGCGCGCTGGACGGCGCCAGCTTCGACGGGGTCAACCTGTTGAAGACGGCCTCAACCGGCGGCACTGCGGTCAACGTCCGTATCGGCACGGGCGCCACCGACACCAAGACCATCGGCATCACGACCGATCTCAGCGCCAATACGGACCTGGCCAAGTTCACGGCCGCGTCTCCGACGGTGGCTGACTTCACCTCGGCCAACGTCGATCTGGTGATGACGGCCGTGACGACGGCCCTGTCGACCCTGGGCACCCAGTCCAAGTCGCTGGGGCGCACCATCAGCTTCGTCAACAAGCTTCAGGACTCCCTTGAAGCCGGCGTGGGCAATCTGGTGGACGCCGACCTGGCCAAGGAAAGCGCGCGCCTGACCGCCCTGCAGACCAAGCAACAGCTGGGCGTGCAGGCGCTGTCGATCGCCAACTCCTCCAGCCAGACCGTGCTGAGCCTCTTCCGCTAAGACCCGGAGGCCCGGTCGCCTCGGCGGCAGGGCCAAGGTCTTGAACCCCGAGCAAAACGCTCCCGTCGCCAAAACGGCGTCGGCCATCACGAAGTGAAGAAGGAACGCCAAAATGGCGAGCATCAATACGAACTACGGCGCCTCGATCGCGCTGCAAAACCTGAACAAGACCAACTCGGAGCTGGAGCGGACCCAAAACCGCATCAACACCGGCATGAAGGTCTCGTCGGCCAAGGACAGCGGGGCGATCTATTCGATCGCCACGTCGCAACGGGCCGCCGCCGCTTCGCAAGACGCGGTCCGCGCCGGTCTGCAACGCACCCAATCGATCACCGACGTGGCCCTGGCCGCAGGCGATACGATCACGGCCGCTCTGGAAGAAATGAAGGGGCTGGCGGTCAGCATCGCCGGATCCACCGGCGCGGCCCAGACCTCCTACCTGGCCGAATACAACGCCCTGGGTACGGAAATCGCTTCGGCGATCACCGGCGCCTCCTTTGACGGCGTCAACAGCCTGACGGCGCTCGGCTCGAACGCGGCGATCACCGCCGTGAACACCGGCAGCATCACCGCCGCCAACGCCACGACCGCCAACGTCGACGCCGCCATTGCGGCGACGACCTCGACCCTGTCGACCCTGGGCACCCAGTCCAAGTCGCTGGGCCGTCAGATCAGCTTCGTCAACAAGCTTCAGGACGCTCTTGAAGCCGGCGTGGGCAATCTGGTGGACGCCGACCTGGCCAAGGAAAGCGCCAAGTTGACCGCCCTGCAGACCAAGCAACAGCTGGGCGTGCAGGCGCTGTCGATCGCCAACTCGTCGAGCCAAACCCTGCTCGGCCTGTTCCGCTAAGGCGAGCGGCCGGGGCGGTTTCGCGACCGCCCCGGCCATCGTCCTCGTTTCATCAAGGAGACGCGGAGTGATCCGCGCAAGGAGCCATGACGGAGAATGTCGCCAGAATAAGCAGCGCTCTTGCACCCGTCGCACCCGCCAAGGCGGCCGAAGCCTCCTTGGAGGTGAAGCCCGTGAACGCCTCGGCCGCCGCGCCGACCGCGGATGAAGCGCCCCAGACGCCCAACAGTCTTGCAGACGCCGGACGCTATCGTCTGACGATCGAGGCGGTCGGTCGTCACCGCTTTGTCTACAAGGTTCTGGATCGGGTGACGGGGGAGGTGATCCGCCAACTGCCCCGCGAGGAGGTCGAGAAGCTGATCAGCGATCCGACCTATCGCGGAGGCCGGGTGGTCGACACCGCCGTCTGAGCCGGCGGGAGAGCCTGAATTTTTTAACGCCGCCGGCCCGCCGGACGGCGCAATCATGGTTTCCGGGGCGTTAACCATCCGCTCACGACTCATGATTAATACTGGCAGGAACAGAAAGTCCGGGGCTTGAAGCCATGACCAGCAGTATCCACACCAACACCTCGGCGATGATCGCCCTGCAGAACCTGAATCGCACCAGCGAGAACCTGGCGTCGACGCAGAGCCGGGTGAATACGGGGCTGAAGGTGCAGGGCGCCAAGGACAATGCTGCGGTGTGGGCTGTGGCCCAGGGCCAGCGGGCGGACCGAGGGTCGCTGGAGGCGGTCACCACCAGCCTGAACCGCGCCACCTCGATCGCCGACGTCTCCCTGGCCGCCGGGGAGCAGATTTCGGACATCCTCCTGGAGCTGAAGCAGAAGGCCACTGCGGCTGCCGACCCCAGCGCCACGGCGGCGACGCGCGCCTCCTACGATCAGGAATTCCAGTCGCTGCTGAAGTCGATCCAGTCGTTCGCCGACAACGCCATCTTCGACGGCGCCAATATTCTGGACGGCTCGGCGACGGCGGATCTGAACTTTCTCGCCAGCGCCGACGGCAATGAGACGATCGCCTTGAAGCGTCAGAACCTCGGCCTGGTGGGCTTGGGTCTGGCGGCCAACTCCTTCGATTCCGATCCCGCCACCGCCGGCGTTCAGGCCTGGACCAACAACGCCGCCACGCCGGAAGACGAAACCCTGCTGAATGCCGCGCCCGACCTGCTGACCCAGGAAAAGGCCAAGTTCGCCCTTCAGCGGATCGATGCGGCCATCACCGTCGCCGGCTCGCGCCTGTCGGAACTGGGCGCCCAGGCCAAACAGATCGAACGCCACACCACCTATGTCGGCAAGCTGTCGGATTCGCTGGAGGCGGGCATCGGCAATCTGGTGGACGCCGACCTGGCCAAGGAAAGCGCGCGGCTTCAAGCCCTGCAGGTCCAGCAGCAGCTGGGGGTTCAGGCCCTGGCGATCGCCAACCAGGCGCCGCAGATGATCCTGTCGCTGTTCAAGGGCTGATAGGGCGACTTAACAGCTCGTTATCGCTTGCGTCGTAGGCTGCCCCTGAGCGGAGCCGCGCTATGATAAGCAACAGCTATTTGCTAGGTCTGTATGGGATTTCGGCGGACTCGTCCTCGCTGATCGGCGCCTCTGCGACTCCGGCCAAGGCCAAGAAGACCCAGCCCACCGCGCCCTGGGCCAATTCCTCTGCTGCGACGGCGCCCAAGGCCAGCGACCTGGTGCGGGCGGCCCTGGCCGGGCGCAAGGTGATCGACGAGAGCGCCGTCGATCTGGATATGGCGGGCGCGTCCCCCGACTATCGCAAGCTTTTCGCCATCTACCAGGGACTGAACACGCTGAGCGCCCTGGCGGATCGCGCCGACGACAAGGGGTTGACCAAGCTCGAGGCGGATCAGCTGAACCGGCGCTTCTCCGCCGGTCTCGAAGAGGTGTCCAAATATCTCCAGACTGCCAAGTTCGAGGATTTGAAGGTCGTTCAGGGCGTCTCTAAAACCAGTGTGAAGACCGGCTACGCCCAGGAAAAGGCGCCCGCCAGCTTCGTCGCCAAGCCGATCCATGAGGGCGCCCTGGATGCGCCGGTCGCCGCCTTCGCCGGCGACGTCAAGTTCGCCATGTCGGTCAAGAGCGCCACGGGAACCGTCTCGGTGTCCATGGACCTGTCGGAGATGGGCGATACGACGCGCACCCTGGACAATGTCGTGGCCTATATGAACGGCAAGCTGGAAGCGGCCGGGGCAGCCAGCCGCATGGGCCGCGAAATGATCAAGGTCGAGCCCAAGACGATCAAGAGCGGCGACAAGACCATCACCCTGCCGGCGGGGCCGGACCAGTGGGCGTTGAAGGTCTGGGGTTCTTCCGGGGAGACCGTCTCCTATCAGGCCGTCGATACGTCTGACGCCGTCTATGTGACGCAGAATGTCGGCGGGACGACGGGTTCGAGCCAGCTTTTGAAGTTTCAGACGGACGGGGGCGCCGCCCCGACGCCGCAGCAGGGCGTGGCTGACCCCTTCTGGGTCGAAGGCCGGGTGGGCCGATCCGAACTTCCGCCGGGCGTCGAATCCGTCCGCGACAGCGTGACGACCGCCGACGGCTCGGTTTGGGTGTTGGCTGACCTGAAGGCGGGGGAGGCCAATCAGCCCATCAAGGGGACGCGCGACGTCGCCCTGATGAAGTACGACAGCGCCGGAAATCTGGTGCAGACCAAGCTCCTGGGCGCCGCCAGCAAGGCCAACGGCTTTTCTCTGGCGGCGGCGGCAGACGGCCGCATCGCTGTCGCGGGCTCTGTCACCGGGGCCCTTGAGCCGGGCAAGAGCGGGGCCGATGCGGCTGTGGCCGACAGTTTCGTCACCGTCTTCGACAGTTCGGGCCAGGAGCTTTGGACCCAACGCCGCGGCGCGAAGGCGGCGGACGAAGCGACCCAGGTGGGCTTCGGCGCCGACGGCCTGGTCTATGTCGCGGGTCGGTCGAAGTCGGCCATGCCGGGCACGATGGCTCTCGGCGGCTGGGACAGCTATGTCCAGACCTTTTCCCAGACCGCGCCGAATCGAAAAGGCGTCGTGACGGCGATCAACATGTCCACCCAGCAGTTCGGCACGGCGGGAGACGATTCGATCCAGGCCATGACGGTGTCCGGCGCGGATCTGTTCACCGCCGGCGTGGAGAACGGCCGCGCGGTGGTTCGCCGGTTCACGCTGGACGCCTCGGGCGTTCCCACCCTGGCCGCGACGCGCGACCTGGGATCGGCCAGCGGCAAGATCGCGGGAATCTCCGTCGAAAACGGCAAGGTGGTGCTGACGGGGGAAACCAGCAATCCGGCCCTGGACCTGGGAACCCCGATCCAGGCGCATGCGGGCGGCACGGACGTCTTCGTCGCCGCCTTCTCGACGGATCTTCAGGATAAGAGTTCGGACAGCCTGACCTTTTTCGGCGGGGCGGGGGACGACACCGCCGCCGATGTCGAGGTGCGCAACGGAAAGGTCTGGATCACCGGCTCCAACCGGGAAGAGGGGGCGACAAAGACCGATCCGACGCGCGCCTATCTGGCGCGGCTGGATCTGGCGACGGGCGCGGTGGAGTCCAACCAGACCTGGCGCGCCGACGGCGACCAGGCCAAACCCGCCAGCCTCAGCATCGTCTCCGGCGGCGCCAGCGTTCTGGATCGGCTGGGCTTGCCGCAGGGCGAAGTCATGCAGGCGGACTCCAAACTTCTGACCGTGGCGACCTCCGCCCGTGTCGGGGATCAGTTCTCGATTACCCCGGCCGGCGGGGGGCGAGCCCTGACCGTCACCATCGAAGCCAAGGATACGCTGGACACCCTGGCCAAGAAGATTTCCGTCGCCTCGGGGCGTCAGCTGGAGGCCAAGATCGTCTCCGACCTGAAATCGAATCCGCCGACCCAGAGGCTGCAGATCACCCCCGCGGCCAATCGCGAGGGCGCGGTCATCACGGCCGGACCCGCCGGCAAGGATGCTCTGGCCGCCCTGGGTCTGACGCCCGGCCTCATCAGCAAATCGGCGACGAGCGACAAGAAGACGATCGGGCTGAATCTGCCCAACACTCTGAATCTGAACGACGCCGCCTCGATCAAGGCCGCGAACGACGCCCTGGCCGCCGCCCTGACGGCGGTCCGCTCCGGCTATCGCGCCCTGGCTCCCTCCACTGGGACGATCACCAACACCCAGACGAACAAGGGCTCGTCCACCGTCTATCAGCAGACCCAACTGGCCAACTATCAGGCGGCGCTCAGCCGTCTTGTCGGCTGATTGCGAAGGCGCGTGGTTCCCGGTTGACGGGCGGCGCCGGTTCCGGGTTATTGGACGCCTCAGTCGCGAAAGTTCGCCATGGCCCTTCCTCAAGACAATCGCGTCATCATCGCCGTCGGCGCCGGACTGGTGATCATCGCCGCTGTCGTACTGGCTCTGATCTTCACCAGCGGCGGCGAAAAGACGCCTGAGGCGCCGCCGGCGTCCAAAGGCGGCCTGACGGTCGATCTGGCCGACGCCCCCTCGCTGGAGCCGACGCGCGAACTGCGCTGCTTCGTCAACGGTCAGTTCGTCGGGATGGCGACCCTGGCGGACTGCGCCCAGCGCAACGGTCTGGCGACCGACGCCCTGGACGTCGGCATTGACGAGACGGGCGCCCTGGCCGCCGCGCCGACCGCCGCCTTCGCCCCGCCGCCGGAGCTGCCGTCCGTCGAACTGGCCCAGGCGGAACCCGCGCCGCACATGGAACCCAAGCCCACGACGCCCAGCGCGCCTGCGTCTTCGGCGCCGGCGGCGGCGGGCGCGCAGTGTCTGCGCCACACCGGCTCAGACTGGCGCGTCCTGTCCAGCGGCATGAGCCTGAACGCCTGCGTCCAGGCCCTTTACGCCGGAACCTGCGTCCGTCCCGGCGACGCTCAGTACGGCCGCTGGGGCGAGACCACCCTGCGTCTGGTGCCGCGTCGCGTGGAACAGTCCAGCGACAACACCCGTTTCCGCACCTTGGCGGAACAGGACCGCAACTGCCAATTCCCGGGTCTGAACTGATGCGCGTGCTCGCCCTTTCGATGATCGCCGCCGCCGCTCTGGGCGCCTGCTCCAACGCGCCGAAGTTCGAGTTCCAGCCCGGCGTCTGCTATTTCGTCGCCACGCCGGACGGACAGCCGCCGCGGCTTCAGAAGATGAGCGAAAACGTCGCCCAGATCGAACTGTGCGCCGCCCAGCTGGAGGAGATGCGCCTGCGCTTCCTGCGCATGGGCGGATCGAACCAGGAGGTGGCCGGCGCCTATCAGGGCCGCTTCATCTTCATCGACCGGGAAGGGGTGAAGTTCGGCAAGAGCCTGACGGGAAGCCGCTTCTTCGCCATGGCCCGCACCGGCGACGGGCGTTTGGCGATACCGGGTGCGATCCAGCGGGACGAGACGGGCAGGCCCGTCGCCGTCGCCGCCCCGCCGCCTGAGACGCCCTAACAGCGCCGCAAGTCCCCGCCGAGGGACTTGCGGCGCTAGAACAAAAGTGGAACAAAGCGTTAATCCACCGTTTTGGCGGGTTGGGCGTCGAATGCGGCTGACGGTGATCCGCAGCGGCTCTAAGACATCCGACTGAATTTGAAGGGCGGGCGAGGTGATCGCCGGTCTGGGCGAGAAGGAAGTTTCCATGGCGGGCAGCGTCAACAAGGTCATTCTGGTCGGCAATCTGGGCCGCGATCCTGAAATCCGGTCGATGCCGAACGGCGACCGCATCGCCAACCTGTCCATCGCCACCTCGGAAACCTGGCGCGACAAGTCGACCGGCGAGCGCAAGGAAAAGACCGAGTGGCACCGGGTCGTCATCTTCAACGACAACATCGTCAAGGTGGTCGAGAACTATGTGAAGAAGGGCTCGACCGTCTATGTCGAGGGCGCGCTCCAGACCCGGAAGTGGACCGACCAGCAGGGCGTGGAGAAATATTCGACCGAGATCGTGGTCAGCCGCTTCAAGGGCGAACTGACCATGCTGGGCGGCCGGTCCGAGGGCGGCGCCTCTCAGGGCGGCGGCTACGGCGGCGGTCGCGGCGATGACGACTATTCCTCGGGCTTCTCCACCGGCGGCGCCAACCGCCCCAGCGGCCCCAAGGAAAGCTACGACCTGAACGACGACATTCCGTTCTAAGTCGTCGACGTGGGGCGGGGGCCTTACAGCTATCGTCACGATCCCGCCGTCCCGGCCTTTCCGGACGATCGGCCCCTGGTCCTGTTCGACGGGGATTGCGCGCTCTGCTCCGGCTCGGCGCGCAAGATACTGAAGGCCGATCGGGCCGGCCTGTTCCGGCTGGCGCCGACCCAGTCGGCCTTGGGGCGGGCGCTCTTGATCCATTACGACGTTGATCCCGACGACCCCGCTACGATGTTGTTGATCCAGGACGGGGTGGCGCGCGAACGCTCCGACGCCGTTCTGGCCATCGTCGCCCAACTGCCTTCCCCGTACCGCTGGGCGATCATGGGTCGGGTCGCGCCCCGGTTCATTCGCGACCGGCTGTATGATTTCGTGGCGCGCCGCCGCCGGCGGTTTCCCGGAGCGACCTGGTGCGCTCTTCCGCCAGCGGGCGTCGACCTGAAGGACAGGGTGCTGGGATGAGGGGCCGGGTCCTGGTGCTGGGCGCCAACGGCTTCATCGGCTCGCATGTGGCGGCGGCCCTGTCCGCCGAAGGCTGGCGCGTGAGAGCGGGCGCGCGGCGTATCGCCGAACCGTCCCGTCGCGCCCCGAGGTTCGACTGGGTCGCGGCCGACTTTTCGAAACTGACGACGGTCCAGGCCTGGGCGCCGCTTCTGGAGGGGGTGTCGGCCGTGGTGAACTGCGTCGGCGTCCTGCAGGACGGCGGCGGCGACAGCACCCGCGCCGCCCATGTCGACGGCCCGCGCGCCCTGATCGCGGCGTGCGAGGCGGCCGGCGTCGCCCGGTTGATCCATATCTCCGCCGTCGGCGCCGATGAAGCGGCCGGCACGGCCTACGCCCGCACCAAGGCCGAGACCGAACGCCTAGTCGCGGACAGTGCGCTGGACTGGCTGATCCTGCGGCCGTCGCTGGTGGTGGACCGCGCGGCCTTCGGCGGCACGGGCCTGATCCGGGCGCTGGCGGTCTTTCCGCTGTTTTCGCCCGTCGTCGGCGGCGACCAGATCTTCCGTCCGATCCCCCTGGGCGACTTGACCGCCGCCGTCGTCGCAGCCCTGCGCCCCGGCGCCCCGTCGCGCCTGATCCTAGACATGCCGGGGGCGGAGGCGGTCACCATGGCCGAGACGGTGCGCCTCTATCGCGGCTGGCTGGGCTTGAAGCCGGCGCCGGTCGTTCGCATTCCCCGCGCCCTGGCCGCGCCCGCCCTGGCGATCGGCGATCTTCTGGGACGACTGGGCTGGTCTTCGCCGATCCGCACCACCGCCATGCGCCAGATGGATCACGACGTCGCCGGTCGCGACAGCGGCTGGGCCGAGCGGCTGGGCGTATCGTCGCGCGGCTTCTCCCGCTTTCTGGCCGAGACCCCGGCCTCGGTCCAGGACGTCTGGCACGCCCGCCTGTGGTTCGTCCGCCCGATTTCGATCCTGACCCTGGGCCTGTTCTGGCTGATCACCGGCCTGATCAGTTTCGGCCCCGGCTGGAGCGGCGCCGTCGCCATATTGCACGAAGGCGGCTATGGCCGCTGGGCCGGGCCGGTGGCGGGGTGGGGCGCCCTGCTGGACGTGGTGCTGGGTCTGGCCCTGTTCGTGCGGCCCTGGACGGCGCGGGTGGCGATCCTCATGTGCCTGGCCACCGTGGGTTATTTGATCGCCGGCACCCTCAGCCTGCTGCACTACTGGATCGACCCCTTGGGGCCCTGGCTGAAAGTCCTGCCGATGATGGCGCTCTGCCTGTTCGTCGCCGCCACGGACGCCCGTCGATGAGCCTCTATTTCGCGCTGAAGATCGTCCACATCCTGTCCGGCGCCGTCCTGTTCGGCACAGGCGCAGGCATCGCCTTCTTCATGCTGCGCGCCCACGCCACGCGCGACGCCAGGACGGTGGCCGAGGTCGGCCGTATCGTGGTCCTGGCCGATTTCGTCTTCACCGCCACCGCCGTCGTGGTCCAGCCCATCAGCGGCCTGGGCCTGATCCATCTGCAGGGCTGGTCCCTGACCAGTCCCTGGCTGCTGGCGGCTTACGGGCTCTATGTCTTTGTCGGCCTCTGCTGGCTGCCGGTCGTCTGGATCCAGTACCGGATGATGAAACTGGCCGAACAGGCGGCGGGGCAGGGGGGCGCGCTCCCGCCCGCCTATCATCGCCTGTTCCGCTGGTGGTTCGCCCTGGGCTGGCCCGCCTTCGCCGGCGTCCTGGCCATCTATTGGCTGATGATCGCCAAGCCGACGTTCTGAAGCCTCACCAGACCGCCTGATCGAAATGGCGCAGGATCACCCGGTCGGCGGTGATCAGCGTCGCCCCGTCGGCCATGGCGTTGGCGACGATCAGCCGGTCGAACGGATCGCGCGTCCAGGCGAAGCGGCAGGCGGCCTCGGCGACGGCGGCGGCCGAGGCGTCCGACAACTCCAAATCCAGACGCTCCTGAAGGTCATGCAGCAGAAGGTCGGCCGTCTTCAGCTTGACCCGACCGATCTCGATCAGGATTTCGATCTCCACCACGACCAAGGGGGACAGACGCAGGTCGCGAGCCCGCGCCAACTGCGCCTTCGCCGCGCGGCTGATCTGCCGATCCAGTCGGTAATAGAGCCAGAGGGCGACCTGGGTGTCGAGGTGGATCACTTGTCGTCGAAGTCGAACTTGGTGTCCGGATCCCAGGTCCAATGGCTCTTGTTGGTGTCAATATCGTCGGGGCAGTCGTCGGCGCCTTCCCGAACGCCCTGGGCCATATAGGCGTCCCAGCGTTCTTCGGGCGTCATCGGTTTTGCGGGGGTCTCGGCGATCAAGGTCAGCCGCCGCCCGCCGCGCCGGATCACCAGCGGCTCGCCGGTTTCCAGCACGCTGTCGACCAGCCGGAACAGGTCCTTGCGCAAGGCGGTCAGGGTGACTTCGGTCATATGTACATGTTGGGCGTCAGGACTGTACATGTCAATGCAACGCCCGGACACGGCATGTGAAGGGCGTTCTGGCGCGCACCGTGCCATAGGCGGGGCATGTCCGATGCCGCCGCCGCCCCGCCGCCTGCAAAGCCCCATGCCCTGACCGGGCTGGAGATCGCCGCCATCGCTGCGATCATCATCGTCTGGGGCGTGAACAATGCGGGCGCCAAGCTGGCGACCGAGCAGCTGTCGCCTCTGCTGGTCGGGGCGATCCGGTTCGGCATCGCCACCGCCTGCCTGATCGTCTTCGTCCGTCCGCCCTTCCCGGATTGGCGCAGCCTGACCCTGATCGTCCTGTTGGGCGGGCCGATCCAATATGGTCTGGCCTATACCGCCTACTGGTTGGCCACCGACGTCAGTCCAGTCACCGTGGCCAACCAGCTGTGGATTCCCTTTACGGCCCTGTTCGCCTTCCTGATCCTGGGCGAGCGGCTGAACAAGGCGGCCCTGGTCGGCATGGGAGTGGCCTTTGTCGGCGTGGCCTGGATGACCCTGGACGCCCATGCGCTTCAGGACTGGAAGGCCATTCTGGTCGCCATTGCGGCGGGCGCCGCCTGGGGCGTGACGACGGTGGTCGCGCGGCGCACCACCTCGATCCCGCCCCTGAAGATGCAGGGTCTTCTGGCGCTGGGCGCCTTTCCGGTCATGGCCTTCGGCTCGGCGGTGTTCGAACACGGCCAGTGGGAGGCGGTGAAGGCCGCCACCCCCCTGGTCTGGGCCTCGCTGCTGTGGGCCGGGATCACCTCGTCCGTGCTGGCGACCACCCTGCTGTTCTGGCTGGTGCAGAGGCGCGAGGCCGGCCGGGTCACGCCCTATCTGCTGGTCACGCCGGTCGTGTCCATGCTGATCGGCTGGGGCTTCATGGGCGACGTGCTGACGCCCCAGATCCTGACGGGTTCGGCCATCGCCATGGGCGGGGTGGCCTTGGTGGCCCTGGCCGAACGGGGCTTGCGCGCGGGGGCCGCCAAGGCTTGATCTGGGGCGCAAGCCTCAGGAGCCCGCCCTTGTCCCACGCCCCGATCGACGCCGACCATCTGTCCCGCCGCTGGCTGGGCAAGGCCAAACACGATCTGCCCGCAAACGCCGCCAGCGTGATGCAGAGCACCGCCGACCGACGTCCCATTTCCGAGGACGTCAACACCGCCTTTCAGGGGCGTCAGACCTTCGGCGACCGACTGGCGGATCGGGTCGCCGCCTTCGGCGGGTCCTGGCCCTTCATCATCGCCTTCGGCGTGTTTCTGGCGCTCTGGACCGCCGGGAACCTGCTGTTGCGCAAGGCCGCCTTCGATCCCTATCCCTTCATCTTCCTGAACCTGGTCCTGTCCATGCTGGCCGCGGTGCAGGCGCCCGTGATCATGATGAGCCAGAACCGCCAGGCGGCGAAGGACCGGCTGGACGCCAGCAACGACTATCAGGTCAATCTGAAGGCCGAGATCGAGATCATGGCCCTGCTGGACAAGGTGGAGCAGCTGACGGCCCGCCAGGAGGAACAGACCCGCATGATCGAGCGGCTGCTGATCCAGAAGGGGCGATGACGCCACACCCCCGTCATCCTCGGGGTCAGGCCCGAGGATGACGCAGAGGGCGAGAGAACTCAGCTCGCGCTCAGGGCCGCACAGGCCACCCGATCGCCGGCGCCGCCGATCGGCTGGGTCGAATGGTCGTCGGGATTGGCGTGGATGATGATGGCCGAGCCGTCTTCGTCCCACAGCCACTGGCCGGGGCCTTCCGAGGAAATGCGCGCGCGGGTGGTGAAGAGTTCGGCGTTCACCTTGCCGTCCGCCCCCGCATAGACGTTCGGCAGATCGCCGTCGTCCGGCCCTTGGGCGTTCAGCAGGCCGTGCGGGGCCTTGGGCTCGCTGTGGTTGATATGGCCGCCGGACGAGGTGAAGGGGGCGACGCAGGCGCCCGTCGCATGGATGTGGATGCCGTGCCAGCCCGGCGTCAGGCCGGAAGCCTCGACCCTGATCACCAGGCCGGTCGGCCCCTGACGCAAATCGACGCGACCGATGTTGGCGCCCGAGGCGTTGACCAAGACTGCCTGTCCCGCCGCACCGACCGGGGAGCGCTCGGCCTGGGTCTGGGGGGCGTTGCCGGTCGCGGCGCAGGCTGCGGTGAAGGCCAGGGGAGACGCCAGGGCGACGGCGAAGGCGAGGGTCTTGGCGTGCATGTGGAAAGTCCTTTCAGAGACGGGCTTTCACGGCGGCGTCGCTTTGCCACCGCAGTCCTAGAATGCTAGAAAACGCGACAGCGGATCACGTTCCGATTCCGGCCGCATAAAGCCACGCTTCCTTGACCGACGACAGCTACGAAAACGCCGCAACTCCGATTGTTCCGGGAGGCGGCGGCTCAGACATTTCCACGATCACCATCGAGGACGAACTGAAGCGTTCGTACCTCGACTACGCCATGAGCGTGATCGTCAGCCGCGCCCTGCCTGACGCCCGTGACGGGCTGAAGCCGGTTCACCGTCGCATCCTCTATTCGATGCACGACCTGAACATGACGCCCGAGCGCAGCTATTCGAAATGCGCGCGCGTGGTCGGCGACGTGCTGGGGCGGTTCCACCCCCACGGCGACGCCTCGGTCTATATGGCCCTGGTGCGGATGGCCCAGCCCTTCTCCATGGGGCTGATGCTGGTCGACGGGCAGGGGAACTTCGGCTCGGTTGACGGCGATATGCCGGCCTCGATGCGTTACACCGAGTGCCGGATGGCGCCGGCCGCCACGGCCCTGATGGCCGACATCGACAAGGACACGGTCGATTTCCAGCCGAACTATGACGAGAAGGAGCTGGAGCCGGTCGTCCTGCCCAGCCGAATCCCGAATCTGCTGGTCAACGGCGCGGGCGGCATCGCCGTCGGCATGGCGACCAACATCCCGCCCCATAATCTGGGCGAGGTCGTCGATGCGGCCCTGGCCCTGCTGGATGATCCCAACGTTTCGGACGACGCCCTTTTGGACATCGTGCCCGGCCCGGACTTCCCCACCGGCGGCGAGATCATGGGCCGCACCGCGCCGCGCAATGCGCTGCGCGACGGTCGCGGCTCGGTCGTCGTGCGCGGCCGCGCCTCGATCGAGGAGATCCGCAAGGATCGCGAGGCCATCGTCGTCACCGAACTGCCCTACCAGGTCAACAAACAGACGCTGATCGAGCGCATCGCCGAAATGGTTCGCGAGAAGCGTCTGGAGGGCGTCTCCGACGTTCGCGACGAATCCGACCGTCAGGGCATGCGGATCGTCATCGAGCTGAAACGGGACGCCTCGGGCGACGTCATCCTGAACCAGCTGTGGCGCTACACCGCCATGCAGAGCTCGTTCGGCGTCAACATGCTGGCGCTGAACCACGGCCGACCGGAGCAGATGGGCCTGCGCGCTCTTCTGGAAGCCTTCCTCGACTTCCGCGAGGAGGTGGTGGTCCGCCGCGTCAAGTTCGAGCTGAACAAGGCCCGCGACCGCGGCCACGTCCTGGTCGGTCTCGCCGTCGCCGTCGCCAATATCGACGAGGTCATCCACATCATCCGCTCCTCGGCCGATCCGACCGAGGCGCGCGAGCGGCTGCAAGGCAAGGCCTGGCCCGTCGGCGACATGATGGCCCTGGTCGAGCTGATCGCCGACCCGCGCAGCGTGATCGTCGAGGGCGACAAGATCCGCCTGACCGACGAACAGGCTCGCGCCATCCTGGCCCTGACCCTGTCGCGTCTGACCGGCCTGGGCCGCGACGACATCTTCGGCGAGGCGCACGGCCTGGCCGACACCATCCAGGGCCACCTGACCATCCTGTCGGACCGCAAGAACGTCCTGGCCATCATTCGCGACGACCTGATCGACGTGAAGGCCAAGTTCGCCGTGCCGCGTCGCACCCTGATCGGGGAAGGCGACGGCGAGATGGAGGACGAAGACCTGATCCCGCGCGAGGACATGGTCGTCACCGTCACCCACGGCGGCTATGTCAAGCGCGTGGCCCTGAACGCCTATCGGACCCAGCATCGCGGCGGCAAGGGCCGTTCGGGCATGGCCATGAAGGACGAGGACGCCATCACCGGCGTGTTCAGCGCCTCGACCCACACCCCGGTCCTGTTCTTCGCCACCAACGGCAAGGCCTATAAGCTGAAGACCTGGCGCCTGCCGCTGGGCAATCCGCAGTCGCGCGGCAAGGCCTTCGTCAATCTGCTGCCCATTGAGCCGGGCGACAGCATCATGAACGTCCTGCCCCTGCCTGAGGACGAGACGACCTGGGGCGACTACGACATCATGTTCGCCACCCGCTCGGGCGATGTGCGCCGCAACAAGCTGTCGGACTTCGCCACGGTCAACCGCGCCGGCAAGATCGCCATGAAGCTGGAAGGCGACGACCGCATGGTCGGCGTCGGCCTGTGCACGGCGGACGACGACGTGCTGCTGACCACGGCCCTGGGCCGCGCCATCCGCTTCAAGGCCGACGACGTGCGCGTCTTCAAGGGCCGGGATTCGACCGGCGTCCGGGGCGTGCGCCTGCAGGACGGGGACGAGGTCATCTCCATGGCCATCCTGGGCCGGGTCGACGCCACGCCGGAAGAACGCGCCGCCTACGTCAAACACGCCAACGCCATGCGCAAGGCCCTGGCCGGCGCCGAGGGCGAAGACGAGCCGACGACCACCGAGGCCGAGGACGACGTCGCCGAGGCCCCGATCTCGCCCGAGCGGATCGCCGAACTGGGCGCGGCCGAACAGTTGATCCTGACGGTCACCGAAACCGGCTTCGGCAAGCGGTCCTCGGCCTATGAGTATCGCCGCACCGGTCGCGGCGGCCAGGGGCTTACGGCCCATGGCCTGGGCGGTCGCGCGGGCGCGCGCCTGGCTGCGGCCTTCCCGGTCGAGGAGACCGACGATCTGCTGCTGGTCACATCGGGCGGTCAGATGATCCGCACCCGCGTGGATCAGGTCCGCATCGTCGGCCGCTCCAGCCAGGGCGTCACCATCTTCCGCACCGGCAAGGACGAAAGGGTCGTCTCGGTCGAACGCCTGCCGGAAAGCGGCGGGGCGGATGAGGCGGACGCCGCCGGTGAAGAGGGCGGCGAGGCCTGATCAGGCGACGAGCACGAGGCGGTCGGCGAAGCCTTCCGCCTCGGCGCGCCTGACCAGTCGGGCGTCCAGCGTCGCGACCTGGCTGTCTCGCACTTCCGCCAAAGCGATATAGGTCGCGTCATAGACGGAAAACCGGTGACGCGCGGCCAGGTCGTAGGCGCGCCCCAACAGGTCCGGCAGTGATACCGGCATGGCCATCATGCCCCGCGCCGTATCTACGGCTTCAGCCCCGAGTTGCTCGGAGCATTCGCCTCGCCAGACCTTCTTCGCCGCTATGCTGGCGATTTCGAGCGGCATCAGGTCGGACGCGATCATGATCCGCTCCGAGCTTACGCAGTCGCCCAGAAACCGTCTGGCGGCGGCGGAATGTTCCTCGTCGAACAGGGCTGCCGCAAAGACCGAGGCGTCGATCACCACCTCATCGGCCATCGCGATCTTCCCGGATCAGATCGACGCTGGAAACGCTGGAATAGATCGAGCGACTGCGTGAGCGGTCCATCCGGTCCAGAAAGGCCTCGTTCCGGCTTCGTGCGGTTTCGTTCAACAGGAGGGCGACGGCCGTTCCAAGATCGACGCCGCGCTCCTGACAGGTGCGCTCCACTAAACTGCGCGCAGCGGGCGTCAGGGCGGCCAAGGATAGAAGGGCGCCCTCTACCCCCGTTTCGGTCTGTTCCTTTACGAAGGTGACCTCGTTCCGAGCGGGATTGAGCTTGGCCTTGCGGCCCGCTTTCAGCCAGGCCTTGGCCTGAACATGGGTGTCGGTATTGGCCCACCATTGACGCCTTATCCGCTCGTCATAGGCGGATTGGGGAAGCTTTCGGCCCAGCAGGGCTTCGATCTCTTCGAACGACAAGGTGAGGGCGTTTTGCTTCGTTTGGGCGAGGCGGTATTCCAGCGGGGCGTAAACCGACATGTCGGCGACTCCAAAGTTATATAACTTTATATATAGGTACATACCGATAATGTCGATCCTGATCGACGGCCTTCCCGCCGCCCCTGAAGACCTGGCGCACCATGCCCTGGTCAACTACGGCGCCTACACCTCCTTCCGCGTCGAGCATGGCGCGGTGCGGGGGCTGGATCTGCACCTCGCCCGTCTGGATCAGGCCGCTGTCGAACTGTTCGGCGAAAGCCCCGGCGAGGCCGAGGTCCGGCGTCTGGCGGCGCTCGCCGTCGAAGGCAGCGACGCCTGCTGGCTGCGCGTCAGCCTGTTCTCGCCGGAGATCGGCCACCGAAATCCGTCCTTCGTCGGACGGCCCAAGGTGATGACCGTCGTCTCGCCGCCGCCGCCGCTGGCGACCTCGATGCGGGTCACCGCCGTCCCCTATGTGCGCGAGACGCCGCATTTGAAGCATGTCGCCACCTTTGGTCAGACGCGCGTGCGCCGGGCCGCCCGGGCGGCGGGCTTTGACGACGCCCTGTTCGTCGATGATCAGGGACATGTGTCCGAAGGGGTGACCTGGAACATCGGCTTCATTCAGGGGGATCGCATTGTCTGGCCCCAGGCGCCGATGCTGGCGGGCGTGACCCAGGTCCTGATCGACCGGGGGCTGGCTGGGCAGGGGCTGTCGTCTCAGACCCGCCCGGTGCATGTGTCCGAATTCGCGGATTTCGACGGCGCCTTCCTGTGCAACAGCGCCACACCCGTGTGTCCAATCACTCATGTTGACGACGCGACGTTCGGCAATGATCCCGCCGTCCTTGAGCGGCTCAACCGGGCCTGGACCTCGCAGCCGCCTCAATCCGTCGCCGATGACGCATGACGATCGCGTCAGCCGTCTAGGCCGTTGATTTCGCACCTGCTAAGTCACCCCCGACAGCAGGCGACAGGCCGGGGAGAAACGCCATGCGCATCGGACTTTATCCGGGCACCTTCGATCCGGTCACGAACGGCCACACCGACATCATCAAACGGGCCCTGAAGCTGGTCGATCGGGTCGTCATCGGCGTGGCCCAGAATGACGAGAAGGGACCGCTGTTCAGCACGGCCGAGCGGGTCGAGATGCTTCGGGCCGAGGTCGCGAGCCTGGGCGGGGACATCGTGGTCCAGCCCTTTTCGACCCTGCTTATGCATTTTGCGGAAGAGCTGAACGCCAATGTCATCATCCGAGGTTTGCGCGCGGTCGCCGACTTCGAATACGAGTTCCAGATGACGGCTATGAACCAGCGCCTCAATCAGGACATCGAGACGGTCTTTCTGATGGCCGATCCTCGGCATCAGGCCATCGCCTCGCGCCTGGTCAAGGAAATCGCCCGTCTGGACGGCGCGATCGACAGTTTCGTCAGCCCCGCCATCGCCGCGCGCGTGCGGGACAAGGTCAAGAACAAGGGATGAGTTCGGCAATGCGTCTTGGTGCGATCGCGGCGGCGGCCGCCGCTCTTCTGGCGACGGCTTCGGCCCAGGCTCCGGCCTTGGCCCAAGCCCAGGCTCAGGTTCAGGCGCCCGCCTCTGACTGGCGCACGGTCGCGCCCGAGAATCTGCTGGTCATCGACACGTCGAAGGGGCGGATCCTGGTCGAACTGACGCCGGTGGCGGCGCCCAGTCACGCTGAACGCATCCGCACCCTGGCTGACCAGGGCTTCTATGACGGGCTGAAATTCCACCGCGTCATCCCCGACTTCATGGCCCAGACCGGCGACCCCCAGGGCACGGGCGAGGGCGGCAGCGATCTGCCCGATCTGAAGGCCGAGTTCAGCTTCCGACGCGGCCGCGACGCCGGCTTCGTCGCCGTGCCGAACGCCGGTCAGGGCGTGCGCGGCCTGGTCGGCGTCCTGCCGGTCGAGACCCAGCCGGACGCCCAGATGATGGTCACCGCCGACTTCAAGGTCGACGCCCACGGCCTGTTCTGCCCCGGCGTTCTGGGCATGGCGCGGGCGGGTTCGCCCGACAGCGCCAACAGCCAGTTCTTCCTGATGATGGGCGAAAGGGACCAGCTGAACGGCGCCTACACCGCCTTCGGCCGCGTGGTCTCGGGCCTGGACGTCGTCAACAAGCTGAACAAGGGCTCCGACGCGGAAGACGGCAAGGTGGCCAATCCTGATGTGATGACCAAGGTCCGCATGGCCTCGGCCCTGCCGGAGGGCGAACGCCCGACCGTGCGGGTGCTGAACCCCGCCAGCGCCGCCTTCGCCGAACGGATCGCCGCGGCCCGCACCGCGCGCGGCGGCGGCTTCACCATCTGCGACGTCCAGCCGGTGGCCCAGGTCGTCGGGAGCTGAGACGCGACAGGGGAGGGGTGATGATCTTTCGCAAGACGTTGATCGCCGCGGGGCTGGCCGCCCTGCTGACCGGGGCCGCCCAGGCGCAGGAGGCGGCCGCGCCGCCGCCCCCGCCCGGCCCGACCGAATGGCGCGCCGTCGCCCCCGACAATCTGCTGGTCATCGACACGACCAAGGGGCGGATTCTGGTCGAGCTGGCGCCCGAGATCGCCCCGGCCCATGTCGAGCGGATCAAGCTGCTGGCCTCGCGCGGCTTCTACGACAATCTGGCCTGGCACCGGGTCATCGACTGGTTCATGGCCCAGACCGGCGATCCCCTGGGCACCGGCGACGGCCAGAGCTGGTATCCGGATCTGAAGGCCGAGTTCACCTTCCGGCGTGGGCCGGACATGGCCTTCACCCCCGTGGCGGCGCCGGCCGGGGCATTGGTCGGCTTCTATCATTCCATTCCGGTCCAGACCCAGCCCGACGCCCTGATGGCCGGCACCTCGGATCGCAAGGTCCACGGCTGGGGCCTCTACTGTCCCGGCGTGGCCGGCATGGCGCGCGACGAGGGCAATGACACCGCCAACAGCCAGTTCTTCCTGATGCGCCAGCCCTATCCCGCCCTGGACAAGCGTTACACCGTCTGGGGGCGGGTGGTCGTGGGGCTTGAGGTGGTCCGCGCCCTGAAGGCCAGTCCTGAGCCGAGCGGCATCGTCACCGATCCCGACCGGATGACCCGCGTCCGCCTGGCCTCCGACCTGCCCGCCGCCGAACGCCCGGCGGTTCAGATGCTGAATCCCGCCTCGCCCGCCTTCCGCGCCCTGCTCGATGAGGCGCGCCAGGCCAAGGGCGCGGACTTCTCGGTCTGCGACATCGACCTGCCGGTGCGGGTGGCCACGCCGGGCTGAGCCCGCACTGTCTCCTCCCCATGCAATGGGGAGGGGGCCGCGCGAAGCGTGGTGGAGGGTTCTGAACGCCGCACAGGCGTCTGCGATGCGGGAAGAACCCCTCCGTCACGACGCGAAGAGGCGTCGCGCCACCTTCCCACGTCGTGGGGAGGAGACGGTGCGTCAGGCGCCGGCAGGTCCTCGCCCCCGGCCCCGGCGCCGCCTGCGGCGTTTGGGCGGGGCCTTGTCCGCCCGCATCTGTTGCAGCAGCAGGCCTTCGCGCAGGCCGCGATCCGCCACCCTGACACGCTCTGACGGCCAGGCGCGCTGGATCGCCTCCAGGATCGCCGCCCCCGCCAGGACGAGATCGGCCCGATCCGGCCCGATACAGGCCTCCTTGGCGCGCCCGTCCGGCCCCAGCCGCTTCAGCCGCTCCGCCGCCGCCTCGCATTCGGCCCGGGTCATCCACAGGCCGTCGACCCGATCGCGGTTGTAGCGGGGCAGCTTCAGATGGATGCCCGCCAGACTGGTGATGGCGCCCGATGTCCCTATCAGATGGGCGCGGTTTCGCCGCAGCAGGTCCAGCATCTCGGGATCCTCGACGCCGCCTCCGGCCAGGGCCGCGCCCATGTCGGCGACCATGGTCTCATACCATTGGGCGTGGTCCGCAGGACTGGCCCCTTCGGGTTCGGGATGCCGCTCCGCCAGGGTGACGACCCCCAGGGCCGCCGACATCCAGTCGGTGGTCTTCCAGTTCGGCCCGTCGCGCCTCAGCCAGGACAGTTCGGTCGACCCCCCGCCCACGTCGATGATCACCACCCCCTCGGCTTTCGGGTCGATCAGGTTCAGACAGCCCTCGACCGCCAGCCGCGCCTCTTCGGCCGGATCGATGATCCGCAGCCGCAGCCCGGTGCCCTTGCGGACCCTGTCGATGAACTCGGCCCCGTTCTCGGCCGCCCGGCAGGCCTGGGTGGCCACCGCGCTCAGCCTGACCGGATCCACGCCCTTCCTGACGATCCGCTCGGCGCAAAGGGCCAAGGCGTCATAGGCTCGGTCCATGGCGCGCGTGTCCAGCCGCCCTGTCCGCGACAGGCCCTCGCCCAGCCGCACGATACTGCTGAAGCTGTCGACCACCCGAAAACCGTCGCGGGACGGTCTGGCGATCAGCAGCCGGCAATTGTTGGTCCCCAGATCGAGCGCGCCATACAGGGGCGCGTCCCGACCCGACGCATCCCGCTCGCGGGAAGGCTGGGACCGCTCGTCGCGCCGTCGGGGCGCGCCGCGGGTCTCCGGCATGGGCCGTCATTCCGATGTGGGCGGTCCAAAGCGGCGCCCGTCCCGATCAACCTAGCCCGGCAAGATCGTCCGCGCCAAGCCATTCTGTCAGGAAGATGAACAGGTCTGTGGCGTCAGGGTCATCCGGCCAAGCGTAACAGGCGGCATGAACCAGATTCACACAGCCCGGTTCGCCATCGGCCATATCGTGCGCCACCGCGACGACGCCTTTCGCGGCGTGGTGATGGATGTCGATCCGGCCTATCAGGGACCGGCCGCCGACACCGGCGCGGTCTCGCCGGATCAACCCTTCTATCGCATCTTCGCCCTGGGCGAGGACGGCGGTTTCGTCGCCTATGCGGCGGAATCCGTTCTGGAAGACGCTCGGTCGGCGCTGCTGACGGACGACGTCCGACGCTGGTTCACCGTCGATGGACAGGGCCATCATGCGCCGCTCCATGCGGGCATCCACTGAGGAAGCGATGGAACGGGCGCGGGCGGAGGGTTAGGATGGGGCAAAGAGGAGCGCTCCATGTCCGACTTCGAACATGTCTTTGAAAAGCCCCCGGAAGGGGCGGCCGCCGACTGGACCATTCCGCAGAACTGGGCCGCCTATACCGAGGTCGAACACCGCACCTGGGACACCCTGTACGCCCGTCAGATGAAGATCCTGCCGGGCCGGGCGTGCGACGCCTTCCTGCGCGGCCTGGACGCCCTGGACCTGAACGCCGGCGGCATTCCCGACTTTGACTTCATCAATCCCAAGCTTCAGGCCCTGACGGGCTGGACCGTGGTCTGTGTGCCGGGGCTGGTGCCGGACGAGGTCTTTTTCGATCACCTCGCCAACCGCCGCTTCGTCTCGGGTCAGTTCATCAGGAAACCGGACCAGCTGGATTACCTGCAGGAGCCCGACATCTTCCACGACGTCTTCGGTCATGTGCCCATGCTGACCGACCCGGACTTCGCCGCCTATATGGAGGCCTATGGCAAGGGCGGACAGCGGGCGGCGGGCCTGGGCATGCTGCCGAACCTGGCGCGGCTCTACTGGTACACGGTCGAGTTCGGCCTGATGAAGGAGGCGGGGGCCTTGCGCATCTACGGCGCCGGCATCGTCTCCTCGGCCACGGAGAGTGTTTTCGCGCTTGAAGATCCGTCGCCGAACCGCCTGGGCTTCGACCTGGAGCGGGTGATGCGGACGCTCTATCGGATCGACGACTTCCAGCAGGTCTATTTCGTCATCGACAGCCTGGAGGCGCTGAAGGACGAGACGCTGAAGGACTTCGGCCCGGTCTATGACGCCTTGAAGGGGCAGGCCGACCTGCCGATCGAAACCGTCCTGCCCAGCGATCAGGTCTTCACGCGCGGCACCCAGGCCTATGCGGCCAAGGGCGGACGGTTCGCGGCCTAGAGTTCTTCCCCCGCCTGCGGGGGAAGTGTCAGGCCGTGGCGCGCAGCGACGCGCCTGACGATGGGGGAAGTCTTCCGTCTGAGTGGACTTCCCTCTCCGACCCTGGTTCGCTGCGCGAACGACGGGCCACCTCTCCCGCAAGCGGGAGAGGGCCTTCATTTCAAACCTGCTGGAACGGATAGAAGCCGCCGCCCAACTGCAAGATCGCCGTCAGTTCATCCAGCGCCCCCCGGCTCTCGTCCAGCAGGGCGGGATCGGCCAGGTCGGCGGGGCGCAGTTCGTCGCGGTACCAGCGGCGCGCCCAGTCTGACAGTCGGGCGTGTAGGGCGTCGGTCAGGCGCATGGCCGGGTTGGTCGCCGCCAGCTCCGCCGCGTTCAGGACGACCCGCAGGCGCAGACAGGCCGGGCCGCCGCCGTTCCGCATCGACTGGCGCACATCGACATAGCGGACCTGGCCGATGGGACCGTTCGAGGCGGCCAGGGATTGCGCCACCGCATGGCTGCGGGGGTTGTCTCGCGTCTCGGTCGGGCAGATCAGGGTCAGGCGGTCGTCGCCCGGAACCTGGATCAGCATGGAGTTGAACAGATAGGAGCTGATGGCGTCGGCCAGGGGCAGGTCGGCGGAGGAGACCTCGACGAAGATCGGGTCGAACAAGCCGTCGGCGGCGCGGCGGATGGCGTCCTGGGTCGCGGCCGTGTCCTCGAAGGCGAGGTCGTGGAAGAAGAGGGTCTCCAGCGCGCCGACGCAGACTACGTCATTGTGGAAGGTTCCGCCGGCGATGGCGGCCTTCGACTGCTGAGCCAGCACCGGGCGCCCCGCGGCGTGCCGACGGGCGATCGCCTGAGAGGCTTCGCGCGTCTGGCGGGCGGGGTAGGGGCCGTCCCAGGGCTCGAACGCCTCTCGGCCCCAGACCAGCAGATTGACGCCCGGCGCGCCATGCTCCGTGCACAGACGGACATGGTTGGCAGCGCCTTCGTCGGCCAGATGGGCGACGGAGGGCAGGGCGTCATGGACGGCGAACCGCTCAGGATCGGGGAAGAGGGCGTCCAGCGCCCGCTTCGTCTGCTGATGTTCCAGCGACCGATGCAGATTGGTGACCAGATTGGCGGGTGTGAAGTGCACCCGCCCGTCGGCGGCGTCGGCGCTGGGGGTCACGGTCGCGGCGTTGGCGGCCCACATGGGCGAGGCCGAGCAGGCGGCGGCGGCGAACGACGGCGCATCCTCCCAGGCCTGTTCCAGCACCTGGGCGTCCGATCCGGTGAAGCCCAGGGTGCGCAGGAAGGGGATATTGGGCCGCTCATGCGGCGGCAGGACGAACTGGGGCAGGCCCAGGTCCGCCAGGGTCTTCATCTTGTCGAGCCCCTGCAACACCGCCGCGCGCGGGTTCGACGCCTCGCCCTTGTTCAGGCTGGAGGCCAGATTGCCCGGCGACAGACCGGCGTAGGAGTGGGTCGGCCCGATCAGGCCGTCGGCGTTGGCTTCGACGGCGGAAGTCATGGATTCACCGGGGTGATAGAATAGACGTGTATTAGGCCCAGCGTAACGAGGATCGGAAGACCCCAGAACCAAACGACGGCCAGAAGAGCGCTACCTACCAGACCCAAAGCCCACGCCCTTGATCTGCCTGGGCCCAATGTTACCGCGACGACAGTGACCACCAGAAGGATGCCAAAGGTTAGGCACCAAAGCTGAATATAGCCTCCGATGCTGAGCCTATCGCCCCAAGTCTCTACCCATGTCACGAAGGCGGCCGCTAAAGCGAGGAGAGGCGTCGAGACTGCGGCGGAAGTCAATGGTCCTTCTAGCCGGTTCCAAATGGTCGGCGGACCGATGCGACGCGCCGGGGGCAGGTTAAAGCTCATTCCCTATTTCCGCGGGTACGAAGAATTATGGAGAGGTGAATGGTGGGCCGTCACGACCGTAACCCCTTGATCTCGCCTTCGATGTTCGCGACCGCATCCGCCTCGAAGCTGGCGACCGGATAGGCGCAATAGTCGGCGGCGTAGTAGGCGCTGGGGCGGTGGTTGCCGCTGGCGCCCAGGCCGCCGAAGGGCATGTCGCCGGCGGCGCCGGTGGTCGGACGGTTGAAGTTGACCACGCCCGCGCGGATGCGGCGGATGAAGTGGTCCCAGTTGGCCGGATCGTCGCTGACCAGACCGGCGGACAGGCCGTAGCGGGTGGCGTTGGCCGCCTGGATCGCGGCGTCGAAGGTCGGGACGCGGATCAACGACAGGAAGGGGGCGAACATCTCCTCGTCGGGAACGTCGATCCCGGTCACGTCGATGATGGCAGGCTTGACGAAGGCGCCGGGCAGGTTGGCGACGGGGCCCGAGGCGCGGACGACCTTGGCGCCTGCGTCAATCCGCTGTTGAAGCGCCTTCAAGGCGGCCTCGGCTGCGCGGGCCGAGATCAGTGGTCCGGCGTAGGGTTCGGGATCGCTGTCCCATGGACCGAAGACCAGGCGGTCGGACAGGGCGGCTATGGCTTCGACGATCGCATCGCCCTGCGGCCCCTCCGGCACGATCAGGCGTCGGGCGCAGGAACAGCGCTGGCCGGTGGTGATGAAGGCGGATTGGACTGCGATGCCCGCGACGGCTTCTGCGTCGGCGGCGTCCCAGACGACCAACGGATTGTTGCCGCCCAGCTCCAGCGCCAGGATGACGTGGGGATCGTCGGCGAACTTGCGCCGGAAATGGGCGCCCGCCGCGCCCGAGCCGGTGAACATCAGGGCGTCGATCCCGGCGTCGAGCAGGGCCGCGCCGGTCTCGCGTCCGCCCTGGACCACATTGACCACGCCGGTCGGCAGGTCGGCGGCGGCGAAGGCTTCGGCCATGACCTGACCGACCAGGGGCGTTTCCTCCGACGGCTTGAAGACGACGGTGTCGCCGGCCAGCAGGGCGGGGACGATATGGCCGTTGGGCAGATGGCCGGGGAAGTTGAACGGGCCCAACACCGCCGCCACGCCGTGCGGACGGTGGCGCAGGGTCGCCCGGCCGAACGCCGTGTCGCTGGTCCGTTCGCCGGTGCGTTCGTCATAGGCGCGGATGGAGATGTCCACCTTGCCGATCATGGCGGCGGCCTCGGTCTTGGTCTCCCACAGGGGCTTGCCGGTTTCGCGGGCGATGGCCTCGGCGATCTGGGGCGCGCGGTCCTTCAGCACGGCCTGATAGCGTTTGACGGCGTCGATCCGCTCCTGGCGCGGGCGGTCGGCCCAGTCAGGGAAGGCGGCGCGAGCGGCGTCGACGGCGGTCTGGACCTGGGCGGGGGAGGCGGCCTCGCCTTCCCAGTTGACGGCTTCGGTGGCGGGGTCGGTGGATTTGAACACGGTCATGGCACAGATACTCCGCTCATCCCGGCGAAAGCCGGGACCCAGTTCTTTCGCATCGCCAGTGCATCGGATGACCACCGGCCTCTGATCTCACACATCCTTCGCCCAAAGTACTGGGTCCCGGCTTTCGCCGGGATGAGCGGATGAGAGTGGATCACGATTTTACCCGCACGCTGGCGCCTGCACCCACCTTCAACGCCGCAGCGGTTTCGGCGGTCAGGCGCACGGCGTCGCCGTCGATGTCGGCCTTGGCGCGGACGGCGCGGAAGGCGGGGACGCTGTCGGTCGAGATCAGGGCCGGCAGTTCGGCCTGAACCGTATCGACCAATTCGACCTTCAGGCGGCGGGCGTCGCGGACGGTGCGGATATTGTCGCGGCAGCAGGCGACGGTCGGACCGGCGTCGAAGATGTCCACCAAGCCGTTGGGCCGGAACCCTTCGCTTTCCAGCAGGGCCATGGCGGGCACGCCCTGCGGATGCACCTTGCCGATCACGGCGCGGGCCGGTTCGGGCAGCAGTTCGACATAGATCGGATGGCGCGGCGCCAGGTCGAGGATGAATTGCTTGTCGGTCGAGCCGGTCATCCGATCGGCGTCGTCGAACTCCATCGGGAAGAATTTGTGGGCCACATGATCCCAGAAGGGACAGGCGCCGTCGGGGGTGAAGACGCCGCGCAACTCGGCCAGGACCATGTCGGCGAACAGGTCGGGCTGGGCGCCGATCAGCATGTATCGCGACTGGCTGAGCAGACGGCCGGCGCCGCCCTTTCGCCGATCCGCCTTCAGGAACAGCGACCCGACCTCGGTCCAGCCGGTGCATTCATTGACCAGAACCAAGGTCTGATGATCCAGCTTCACACCCAGAGAGGGCGACTGGACCGTGTTGTTGACGACGCGGAACGAGAAGAAGGGGCGTTTCAGCCCGACGGTCGCCTTGACCGAGCCGACGCCGTCGATGTCGCCCGTGTCGCCGTCCTCCAGCATCAATGTGTACCAGGCCTCTTGCCAAGGCACGCGACCTTCGAAGCTCGCCTGGCTGAGGTCCAGCCGCTCGGCCAAGGCGTCGGGGTCTTCAGGCAGGCTGGTGAAGCCGGGGCCGGACAGGATGGCGAGTTCGAGCAGGTGGTCGAGGTCGGCTGGGCCGGCGGGACGGACGACGAGCATTCAGAGAGTTTCCATCCGAAGGGCTTTGAGTTTGGCTGCGTCGATTTCGCCGGAGGCGATCTTGCACAGGATCAGGGCGCTGAGCTGGGCGCGTTCGACGAAGCTGTCGGGCCAGGCGAACTCCTGGTCCGAATGGATGTCGCCGCCGCGGACGCCCAGGGTGTCGATATTGGGCAGGCCGGCGGCGTGGAGATTGTTGCCCTCGCAGACGCCGCCCGAGGGTTTCCAGGCGATGGACTGGCCCAAGAGGGCACCGGCTTCCTTCACCGCTTCGAACAGCGCAGTCTGGGCGGCGTCCATCGGCTTGGGGGCGCGGGTGAAGCCGCCGTGCAAATCCAGAGTCAGGCCCTCGAACGGCGGCGCGGACACGATGGCGCGGACGGAGGCGTCGATCCAGTCGGCGGCGGCCTTGTCCGGCGCCCGCACGTTGAAGCGGACCACGGCGTTGTCGGCGACGACGTTCAGGGCGCCGCCGCCGGAGATCTTGGCGACGTTCACGGTGACGCCTTCGTGCCTGCCGTTCAGCCCGTGCAGGGCGGCGGCGATCATGGCCGCGCCCGCCACCGCATTGCGGCCTTCGTCGAAGGCCCGGCCGGCGTGGGCGGCCTTGCCCGTGACGATCAGGTGATAGTTGCCGCTGCCCTTGCGCGCCCCCGCCAGGGTGCCGTCCGCCAGGGCCGGCTCATAGGTCAGGCCGACATGGCCGCGCGCGCCCAATTCGGCCAGCAGGGGGGCGGAGGCGGGCGAGCCGATCTCTTCGTCCGGGCTCAGCAGAACGGTCCAGCCCACGCCGTGCCGGTCGGGGTGGGTCTCGAAGGCTTCGAGCGCGGCCAGAAGCACGCTGATGCCGCCCTTCATGTCGGCGACGCCGGGACCGTTCAGAGCGCCGTCCGGGCGCGTCGTCACGGTCTGGAAGCGGCTGTCGGCGGGGAAGACGGTGTCGTAGTGGCCGGTCAGGACGACCTGGATCGGCGCCTCCGGCCGGGCGGTGATCTTCAGGGCGTCGGCATGGGCCTCGGTCCGCACCGATCCGTCGTCGGCGACGGTGGTGGAGCCCTGGGTCGGGATGCGCTCGACCGTGGCAGGCAGGGTCCGGGCCTCGGTCTCCAGCGCGTCCAACACGGCGTTCAACCCGGCGGCGTTGCGGCTGCCGGAGTTGATGTCAGCCCAGTCGATGGTGCGGCCGATGATGGCGTCACGTCGCCCGGCGACATGGTCCAGGACGGCCTGGTCGGCGTTCAGAATCCGCATGGCCGGACCCTAGACGCCGCGCGTCCAAAGGTGAAGGTCGGGCCGACAGATTACCGGTTCGGACGACGGTCGGCGCGCTGGCCGGGGTCGCGGCTTTCCCGACGCCAGCGGATCGACAGGCTGGTTTCGCCTTGGCCGCCGAACTGGGAGCTGATCGCCAGATTCCGGCGCGGTTGCCACTCCACCTTGACCGCCGCCCCGCCCTCACCGCCGCCGATGACCTCCAGATAGACGTCGTCGGTGATGTAGCGGCCGCCCGCCACCGTCAGGGCGCTGGCCTGTCCGCCGAAGGACAGCCGGTCCAGCCCCGCCAGTTCGCGCAGATTGCCGATGACGTCGAAGCCGCCGCCGCCCGCCAGGGCCGCAACCCCCGCCGCCAACTGCGCCGCCTCGAACGGCGACAACTGGGCGGCCGACCGGCCGAACAGCACCTGGGACAGGATTTCGTCCTGGGGCAGGGCGGGGGTGGAGGTCAGGGCGATCTTCGGCTGGGCCGCCGTGCCGGTGACATTGATGGTGGCGGTCAGGGCCGCGTCCTCTCGCGTCGCCGACAGGTTCAGGCGGATGTCCTCCGGATCGGTGGACAGGGTGACGCGGCCGGATTCGTCGAAGACGAAGCGCTTGCCGGCGAACTCATAGTCGCCGCGAACCACATTGGCCGTGCCGGTCAGCTGGGGTTGGGCCACTGTGCCGCGCACCCGGGCGTTGACGTCCAGCACCACGTTCAGGCCGCGGCCGCTGACCCGCACCTTGCCCCCGCTGGAGCGCAGGGCGATGTCCAGGCCGATCTGAGGGCCGCGCCGGCGCACCTCGGCTTCCTGGTCGTCTCCGCCGGGCCGGTTGATCTCGACCACGTCCATGGAGACGATGCCGGTGGAACCGGGCACCTCCGGCTCGATCCGCGCTTCATCGACATTGATCTGACCCGACAGCTGGATGTTGCCGTCCTGGCCGCGGACGATGGTCACGGGGCCTGTGGCGCGGGCCTCGCCTATGTCGTTGTCGATGACGCGGAAGCGGGTCAGGTTCAGCTGGGCGGTCGAGCCCGAGCCTTCGCGCAGTCCGATCCGACCCTGGCCGTTCACCGTGCCGCCGGCCGTGTCATTGGCGCTGAAGGCTTCGATGAGGGCCGTGGTGTCGTCGAACCGCGTCCGCAGGTTTAGGTCGCCCAGAACCAGCCCCACCGACTTCTCGCGATAAGAGCCTTGCGACAGGTCGAACCGGCCGTTCAGACGCGGGGACGCCAGGGTGCCGGCGATCGTCGCCCGGCCGTCCACCTGGCCCGCCAAGGTGCGGTCACCGCCCAGGAACAGATCCCAGATCGGCTGAATCTGTCCATTGATCGAGACATTGCCGGACATCGGGCGCTGGCGGGCGATCGCCAGCCGCAGCGGCGCCGCCGAGGCTTCGACCGGCAAGGTGATGTCTGCGGCCGCCTGAACGGCGTCCTCGTCCGAGGCGACGGCCTTCACCGTCAGGCTGTTGTTGATGAGGGTGGCGTCCAGACGGCCGTCGACCGCCAGGCCGCGCGGGGCGTCGATGCTGCGGACGTCCTGCAAGGTGACGTTGGCCGAACCGGACAGATCGTCCCCGGCGCCGCGCAGAGAGACTCGGCCCGTCGCGCGGCCGCGCAGATCCGGGGAAATGGTTTGGAGATCGACGCTGGTCAGGTCGGCCTGGATGACGGCGATCCGTGAATCCTGACGCAGGTCCGCCATCAGGATTCCGCCTCCGACGCCGAGGTCGAGGTGGGCGGCCCGTTCCGCGCCGTTCAGAGTCAAGGTGGCGGGGGTTCGGGTGGTGAAGGCCACCTCGCGGACCCGGCCGCCGCCCCGCAAACTCACGGTCTGGGCGTCGCCGCGTCGCGCATAGACGCCGGTGCCATTGAACTGGGCGGGCGTGCCGCCGCCGACGTCCAGGGCCAGGGTGAAGGGCAGATTGTTCAGGGTTCCGCGGCCGTCCAGATCGACGGTGCGAATGACCCAGCTTTGGCCGGACAGTCGGATGTTTCGCCCGCTGACGTCCAGGATGGCGCTGTCGGAGCCGCCGCCCTCGGTCAAACGGACCCGTCCGTTGGCTTCGCCGGAGGTCAGGAAGGCGCCGGCGCGCGCCGTGAAGGTCAGGTCCGCGCTGGAGGGCAGGTTGTCCGACAAGGTCACGGCGCCTTGGGCCGTGACGCCGCCGGCGTTGACGTCCAGATCGCTCAGCCTGATCCGGTCGCCGCCCAGGGCGAAGTTCCCCGACGCGCGGGCCGGGCCGTAGTTGGAGCCGCTGGTGATCGTGATCCGGCCGTCCGAGGCGTCCGCGCCCTTGCGGAAGCTCAGGATCAGGTCGGCGTCAGTCAGGATCAGTCCGCCGGCCGTGACCCGGTCGAACCCTGCGGTCAGATCGACGCGCGGCTGAGACAGGGTTCCGGTCAGGGCGCCTTGTCCGTTCATGTCGCCGGCGATTTCGACCGGACCGGCGGCGAAGGGGCCGCGCGCGTTCCAGTTCAGGGCCAGCCGCAGGCGGCCGTCTGTTTCGATCAGCCCCTTGGCGCCGGCCCGTCCGGCGGCGCCGGTCAGTTCGCCGCGATCCAGTTCGATCCGCCCGCCGTTCAGCTTGCCGTCCAGCTGGAGACGCGGCGTGCGGCCCAGAAGACGGTCCAACTCGTCCATGCCCACGCTCAGCTCGCGGCCCCGGCCGTCGAAACTGAGGGTCCAGGGCGCGCCCGTCTTGGCCGAAGCGGCGCGAATCGAGCCGCCGAAAGACCCCTTGCCGCCGGACTGGATGCGCGAAACGTCGGTCAGCCGCGCATCGCCGCGGAACCCCATGCCGCCCAGAAGATTGCGGGAGCCGGATCCCTCTACCGACAGCCCCTGGCCGTCCAGATCGATCTTCTCCAGCAATAGGGCTCCGTCCTTCATGCGTGCGGCTTCAAGCTGAACGCGCGGAGCCGCGCCCAGCAGACCGCCGATCAGGCCCTGGGTCGAACCGCCGAAGGCCCGAACGTCGCCGTCCAGATCCATCCGTCCGTCGCGGACCTGCACGTTCAGCGGCCCTGCGATGCGGGTCGCCCTGTAGCTGGCCAGGTTGGCGTTCAACAGGGTGGCCTGGCCTTCCAGGCTCCAGGTCTGGGCGTCGCCCTTGAACAGACCGGAATAGGCGGCGGGACCGGCGACGTCCGCACCCGTCAATCGGCTCAGGGACGCGGTCTGAACGTCCAGTCGAATTCCGTCGGGCGAACTGCGGTCGGACATGCGGATGACGCCCCGCGCTTCGGAGGCGACGTTGTCGGAGATCAGTTTCCAACCCACGCCCTGGAAGGCCTTGTCCTTGGCCGGGACCATGGCGAAGCCGAACCGCGCCGTGCGCCCGACCCGTTCGACGAAGGGGGCGAACAGGTCCGAGCCGCTGAAATCGAAATAGCCCGAGACCCGAGACCCGGCCTCGCCGAACCGTCCGTCCACCGTCAGCGGGACGAAGCGGCCGGTCTGAACCTTGGCCCGCACCAGGTCGGCGTTCACGACCGCAACGGCCGAAAAGGGTTCGTCCGGCGAATAGCCCAGGGCGCCGGCCAGGGGGCCGCCCTGGGCCTCCTTGGCGCGCAGATCGACGCGCGTGTCCTCCAGCTTGCCGCCGAAGGTCGCCGCCAGGCGCAAAAGATCGCCGGGGCGATTCAGACTGTCGGCCTTCAGCTCGGCGTGTTTGGCCCCGCGACGCGGCAGGTCGACCATTCCCGACAGATCCCAGCGCCCGTATTCCTTGGAAAAACCTTCCAGCAGTTCGACCCGCGCCGAGAACTTGTCGATATCGACGTCGATCGGCTGGGGGCCGCCGGGCTCGCCGCTCGGCGCGTCCAGAATGGGGCGGCGGATCAGTCGGATCACATCGGCGCTGATCTCCGTGGCGTGAAACCGCCGCGTGACCAGGGGCCAGTAGGACCAGTCGACCCTGACGTTTCGGGCGTCCAGCCAGACCCCCTCGCGGTCCGTGACCGTGACCCGCTCCAGGGTGAAGTCGTCGAACAAATCGCCCTTCAGCCCATAGACGTTGATCCGGCCGTAACGGCTGATCTTCTGACCCTGGACAAAGCCCGACACCAGTTCTCGTCCGGCATCCGAGACGATGTACATCCGACCGCCGATCAGGGCGATCAGCGCCAGGACCAGTACGCCGCCGACTATTCCACCGGCGATCAGGGCGATCAGCTGTGGCAGGCTGCGCTTGCGGCGCACCTGGGCGGCGGTTTCTTCGGGCGCGGCTTCAGGCGCTTGTTCGGGCGGCTCTTGGGTCAAAACGCCTGCCCGATGCTGATGTAGATCTGGAAGGCCGAGTCGCCTTCGCGCTTGTCCAGGGGGATGGCGACGTCGGCGCGGATGGGGCCGAACGGCAGCTTATAACGAACCCCGACGCCCGCGCCGTAGCGCATGTTGCTGAGGTTCGGCGTCTCTTGAAAACCCACGGCGCCGGCGTCGACGAAGGCCACAGCCTGGAAGCTCTGACCGATGTCGTGACGAACCTCCAGAGAGGTTTCGAACAGCGACAGACCGCCGCGCGGGGTCTGATCCGGCAGTTGCGGATTGACCCCCTGGTAGGAATAGCCCCGCACCGACCCGCCGCCGCCGGAGTAGAACAGACGGTCCGACGGCACGCTCAGCTCACCCCCGCCGATGATGGCGCCGAGGCGAAGGCGCCCGGCCAGGACGGTGCGGGCCTGATCTTGCAGCGGCAGATAGGCGGTCGCCTGGGCCTCATTACGCAGGAAAAGGACCGTGTCCTCCCCGGCCACGGCCGTCGGCTGGACCGAGGCGGTCACGCGCCATCCCCGCGTGGGATTCAAGGGATCGTTGGAGTTGTCTATATAGGCGCTGGTGCGGCCGGTCACGATCGCCAGATCCCGGTCGAAGCTGACCGCCCTAGGGGGGACGGACGCATAGTCGTATCGGTTCTCGCGGTACTGACCCGCGTCCAGGCCGATGCCGTAGTTGAAGTAGGAGGTCCGGCCGATCCGCTGCTGCAGCTCGGCCGCCAGCACCAGAGCGGTGCGTTCATAGGCGTCGGTGTCCTCCTTCACCACGCCTGCGCTGAGCTTCAAGGTGCGGCCGGGCTTGCGCCAGTGAGGCAGGGACAGATCGGCGCCGATGCGGCTGTCCAGCCGGGCGAACCGGGTCTCAAGCGCCAGGGTGTCGGCGCGCCCGAACCGATTGTAGCGGGTCCAGATGAAGTCAACGCCGGCGCCTTCCTTGGTGGCCCAGGTGGCGCCGGCCTCCAGCACGCGGCGGGGCCGGTCCTGGAGCGTCACGATCACGGGACGCAGCCCTTCGGCGGTGGTCTGTTCCGGCGGCGCCAGGGCGACGCCGACGCCGTCATAGACGCCGGTGTCCAACAGGCGGCGCTCAAGTTCGCCGACCTTGTCGGGGTCATACCGGTCGCCTTCCCGCCACGGCGCCAGGGCGGCGACCCAGGCTTGATTGGTGCGCCCCGGCCGCGGCATCAGGACGCCGTCCAACAGGACCGGTCGGCCCGATACGATGCGGTATTCGGGCGCGACGGTGAAGGCGGCGTGATCCACCACGACGCGGCGGGGATCGGCCTTGGCGTCCGCATAGCCGTCCCGCACCAGGCGCGCGACGATCCGCCCTTCCGCCGCGATCACATCGACCGCCCGGCCCGGATCGCCGGCCTTCAACCCGATCGCGGCTCTGGCGTCCTCGGCCGCCTCGGCGTCGGGGGCGGGGTCGATCCAGCTGATGGTCGGCGGGGCCAGCACGAAGCGGCGACCCGGCTCGACCGAAACGATGGCGGTCGGCCGCTCTTCGCCTTCGACGATGTCTTCGAGCACCGGCTGATAATAGGCTTCCGACCGCAGCAGGGCCTCGGCCGCCGACATGGCGCTGCGCGCGCGGCGCCGCGCTTCGAACCGGCTTTCGGGGGGGCCGTCCACCTCGCCGATGGCCCGCTCCAACATGCGGCGCAGCTCGGTGTCGACCTCGCCGCGGATTTGTGCGCGGGGATCTGCGGCGGCGGCCTGGGCGAGAAGGCTGCAGGTCGTCAATGCGGTGAGAAACAGGGCGGGCCGGATCGTCAAACTACAGCTTTCGTCAAGATCACGGCCTCCGGATCGGCGTCTCGGCACGCCCTTTCAAGCGCTTAGGTAAGCCCCTATCCGACCGCAGGAGGGAGGGACAAGGCCCGTCAGTAGAACAGGGTTTCGCTTTCGGGCTGAACCGACTGTTCCGAAGTCCGCTCTTGCGGCGGCGGCGGGGTCTCCTCAGGCGGCGTGGGCGCGGGATCGGTCACTTCAGGGGCGACGACCGGCTCGCCGGCGGCCTCGTCGGTCTCGGCGGGGTGTTCAACGGTGGGCTGGTAGCCGTCTTCGGGCCGAGACTGGCGATCCTCACAGCCCGCCAATGCGGACGCGGCCAGCGCTGTCGCGGCCAGAATGAAGATCGAGCGTCTCATGAAAAACGGTTCCCCTGGGTCGGTCCTGCAACGTCTGTCGCGCGGCTCCGTTCCATAGCGCCGAAAACGCCTTCGGTCATCCGGGTTCCGAGCCCCAGCGCAGTAGGGCCGCGTCGAGGGGAAGGGGCGGCGGACTTGCGACCACGGAGGGCTGGTCGTCGAAGCGGGGCGAGGGGCCCGGGGCGCCGTCTTCGAATGTCCCACGGGCCTGATTGTGCGGATGAGCCGGCGCCTCGCCCAGGCTGAGCACGGGGGTGACGCAGGCCTCCGTCCCGGCGAAATGCTCCGCCCAGTCGTCACGGTTCCGGGCGGCGAACAGGGCGGCGAAGCGAAGATGAAGATCGGGCCAGGCGGAGGTGTCGTACTGAGGCGCTTCGGCGGGGTCGATCCCCAGACCTGAGAGCAGGGCGAGATAGAAGCGGGGCTCCAGCGCCGCGACCGCCACATAGCCGCCGTCCCGGCAGATGTAACACCGATAGAAGGGCGCGCCGCCGTCCAGAAGGTTGGAGCCGCGGCGGTCGTTCCACAAGCCCTGGGCGCGCAGGGCGTGGAACAGGCCGCCCAGCAGGGCGGTCCCGTCCGTCATGGCGGCGTCCACGACCCGTCCGCGCCCGGTGGTTCGGACCTCCAGCAGGGCCGCCAGAACGCCGACGACCAGCATCATCGCCCCGCCGCCGTAGTCGCCGACCAGATTCAAGGGCGGCGTCGGCGGTCGGTCCGGCGATCCCATGGCGTGAAGCAGACCGGTCAGTCCGATGTAGTTCAGATCGTGTCCGACGGCCTGGGCCAAGGGGCCGCTCTGTCCCCAGCCCGTGATCCGCCCGAATACGAGGGCGGGGTTTCGGCCCAGCAGATCGGCCGGACCATAGCCCAGACGTTCCATGACGCCGGGACGGAAACCCTCGATCACGGCGTCGGCGGATTCGGCCAGGCTCAGAACCCCGCGCCGGTCCGACGCCGACTTCAGATCCACCGGCACGGCGGCCCGATTGCGATGAAGGACGGCGCCGCCCACCTCGGAAAAGACGGCCGGACCCGCCGCATCCGAGCGGGTGAGGCGCAACACCTCGGCCCCCATGTCGGCCAGCATCATGCCCGCGAAGGTGACGGGCCCCAGTCCGTCGAATTCGAGGATGCGAAGTCCGTTCAGCGGTTTCATATGCATTGAGTAGCAGACCCGGTCTTGACCGGAAGGACGGATTGCAACAGAAGGCGCCCTTCGACGGTTTGGGCCAGGCCCGAACGTCGCGCGGTGCGTCCTTAGCTCAGTTGGTTAGAGCATCTGACTTTTAATCAGAGGGTCCTCGGTTCGAGCCCGAGAGGACGTACCATTTCTCCCTTCGGAGGAGCCTCCCCATGTCCCAGCCCGTCTTCTTCGCCGTCGAAACCGGCGGGACCAAGATCGTGTGGCGGGTCGAGGATGCGGCCGGCGCGGTGCTGGATCAGGGACGGTTTGCGAGTGGCGCGCCCGAGGCGGCGGTCGAGGCCCTGATCGCCGCGACGGGCGACAGGGCGGTCGCGGGACTGGGCGTGGCCAGTTTTGGCCCCCTGGTGGTCGATCCGGCCTCGCAGGATCGCGGCCTGATGCTGGCGACGCCCAAGCCGGGCTGGACCGGGTTCAATCTGGCGAAGACCCTGGCGGAGCGGCTGAACACCCCTTTCGTCGTGGACACCGACGTCAACGCCGCCGCCGTCGCGGAGGCGCGACTGGGCGCGGGGCGCGGGGCGCGGGCTGTGGCCTATGTCACCGTCGGCACCGGGATCGGCGGCGGGCTGTGTGTGGACGGCCAGACCCTGAAAGGCGCACTTCATCCCGAGATCGGCCATCTGTTCGTCCAGCGCCTCTCGGGCGACGCCCAGGTCAGCGCCTGCCCTTTTCATGCTGACTGTGTGGAGGGGCTGGCGGCGGGACCGGCGGTGCAGGTGCGGCTGGCGGGGCGTCGGCTGGAAGAAGTGGACGCGGTTCGGGCCGTGGTCACGGACTATCTGGGCCAGATGATCGCCGGCTTGGTTTTCGCCTGGGCGCCCGACCGGATCGTCATGGGCGGCGGCGTGATGTCGACGTCCGGCCTGATCGCCGAGGTCGAGGCGGCGGCGCGGCGCTGGGTCAACGGCTATGGCGCGGCGCTCGTGATGGGAGAGGGCGGCTATCTGGTTGCGGCCGAGCGCGGACACGCCGGGCTGGATGGGGCCATGCTGATGGCGCGGGAATCCATCCAGGGGTTTTGATCGGAGCGGCATCCGTGGTCTAAGGGCCGCATGAAGCTGATCCAGTGGCCTGTCCTCGCCGCCCTTCTCGTGCTGGCCGGCTGCAACGCCGGTCGTTCCGCCATGAGCGGGGCCGAGCAGGTGGGCGCGGGGCTGGGAGACGCGGTCACCGCGCCGCTGGAGGACTTCAATCTGCGTCGCCAGCTGATTCCGACGGTCCTCTTGCAGGCCGAGGCCAATCCCTATGATCTGCGCAATCTGAACCAGTGCACCACCATCGGCGCCGAGGTGGCGCGGCTGGACGAGGCCCTGGGGCCCGACACGGACGAGCCGCCGCGCCAGGACGGTTCCTATCGCAGCGAACAGGCGGCCGATGCGGCGGCCAAGGCGACGCTGGACGCCATTCGCGGCACGACGACCGACTTTATTCCGGGCCGCAGCTGGATTCGTCGACTGAGCGGGGCGGAACAGCACAGCCGCCATGTGCAGTCGGCCATACAGGCGGGGCGGATGCGGCGCGCCTTTCTGAAGGGGATCGGCATGCAGAGGAACTGCGCCCCGCCGGCGGCGCCGAGCTGGTTCCGCCCGAGACGGTAGGAGCTTATCCGTTCGACACGTGCCGCGCGTGGAAGTCGCGGCGGAAGGCTTCGAAGCGGCCTTCGGCGATGGCGGCGCGCATGGCGGCGGTCAGAGCCTGGTAGAAGGCGATATTGTGCCAGCTGAGCAGGACCTTGCCGAGGATTTCGTCGGCGCGGATCAGGTGGTGCAGATAGGCCTTTGAATAGGCGGAGGAGGCCGGGCAGGGGATGGAGGGATCCAGCGGATCCTGGTCCTCGGCGAAGCGGGCGTTCTTCAGGTTCAACGGGCCGTCCCAGGTCCAGGCCTGGCCGTGGCGGCCGGCGCGGGTGGGCAGGACGCAGTCGAACATGTCCACGCCGCGATATACGGCCTCGACCAGATCGATGGGCTTGCCGACCCCCATCAGATAGCGGGGGCGGTCGGCGGGCAGGAATTCGGGGGCGTAGTCCAGCACCTCGCACATGGCCTGGTGGCCCTCGCCCACAGCCAAGCCGCCGATGGCGTAGCCGTCGAAACCGATGTCCTGAAGCTGTTCGGACGACTGGCGGCGCAGATCCTCAAAGGTCGAGCCCTGCTGGATGCCGAAAAGGGCCTGGTTTTCGCGCTCGCCGAACCGGGCCTTGGAGCGGGCGCCCCAGCGGATCGACAGTTCCATGGCCTTTCGCGCCGCGTCCTTCTCGGCCGGATAGGCGACGCACTGGTCCAACTGCATCGAAATGTCGGCGCCGATACGGTCGGACTGGATCTCGATCGAGCGTTCGGGGGTCAGGACGTGTTTGGAGCCGTCGATGTGGGAGGAGAAGGTTACGGCCTCCTCCTTGACCTTCGATATGCCGGCCAGGGACATGACCTGGAAACCGCCGCTGTCGGTCAGGATCGGCCTGTCCCAACCCATGAATCTGTGGAGGCCGCCCAGACGTTCCATCCGCTCCGGGCCGGGGCGCAGCATCAGGTGATAGGTGTTGCCCAGGATGATGTCGGCGCCGGTCGCCTTGACCTGGTCCACCGTCAGGGCCTTGACCGTGGCGGCGGTGCCCACCGGCATGAAGGCGGGGGTGCGGATCTCGCCGCGGGCGGTTTTCAGCACGCCGGTGCGCGCGCGGCCTTCGACGGCCGCAATGTCAAAAGGAAAGGGCATTCAGGCGATCAGTCGTTCAAGCTGTTCGACGCGCGCCAGATCCTTGGGACGGCCGAAAAGGCGGTACAGGGCGATGTGGTCCCGGATGTCGGGGACAAACAGGGGGGTGTCGTCGATAAACACCGGCCGGCGCGACCCGAACTGGACGTCTGCCCAGTCGCCGCCGTCACGCACCTCCAGCCCGGCCATGACCTCGATCAGGATCGACTGATCATGGGCGCGGCCGAAGACGGCGGAGCGGAACAGACCCTCGCCGGGGTCGGGCACGATCTGGCCGCCCAAGGCGGCAAGCAGGGCGCGGGCGTCGCGCGGGGCGCACAGGACGTCGATGTCCGGCACATGGATGTCGGTCAGGCCGTAAAGCGCCATCGCCGCCCCGCCGAAAATCCACCAGGGCTGGTCCAGGTCGCGCGCGGCCTCTCCGACGGCGATCAGGCCGTCGCGGAGCTCTTGCGGCAGATCAAGCTCGGCGTCGTCAGGCGTCACGGAAGTCTCTTTCGTCAGAGGACGGCATTTAAGGGTTCGCGCGCCGGAAGGCCACAGGACAAGCGGTTCGATCCGCCTCAGCAGAAGGTTCGCGCCGGCGGCGTGGGGTTTTCAGGCCCGGAACAGCAAGGAGCCGTCGCCGTAGGAGTAGAAGCGGTAGCCGGTGTCGACGGCGTGGGCGTAGGCGGCCTTCATCGTCTCCGGACCGGCGAAGGCGCTGACCAGCATGAAGAGGGTCGATTTGGGCAGGTGGAAGTTGGTCATCAGCACGTCCACGGCGCGGAAACGGTAGCCGGGGGTGATGAAGATGGCGGTGTCGCCGTGGAAGGGGCGGATTTCGCAGGTCTCGGTCGCAGCGGATTCCAGCAGGCGCAGCGAGGTGGTGCCGACGCAGACGATGCGGCCGCCGGCGGCGTGGACGGCGTTCAGGGCGGCGGCGGTCTCGGGCGAGACCTCGCCCCATTCGCTGTGCATCCGGTGTTCAGCGACATCCTCGACCTTGACCGGCAGGAAGGTGCCGGCGCCGACGTGCAGGGTGACGGCGTGGGTCGAGACGCCCCGGGCGCGGATCGCGTCGAGCAAGGCGGGGGTGAAGTGCAGGCCCGCCGTGGGGGCGGCGACCGAGCCGTCGTGTTCGGCGAAGACGGTCTGATAGTCCGAGCGGTCGCGGTCGTCCTCGGGCCGTTTGGCGGCGATATAGGGGGGCAGGGGCATGACGCCGACGGCGCGGATCGCGTCGTCCAGGGCCGGGCCGGACAGGTCGAACTTCAGGGTGATCAGGCCGTCGTCGCCCTTGGCCGTGACCGTGGCGTCGAGACGGCCCAGGTCACAGGCGGCGTCGGCTCCCTGTCCGAAGCGAATGCGGTCGCCCGGCTTGATCCGCTTGCCGGGCTTCATGAAGGCGGACCAGACGTCGGGGGCGTCGCGATGGTGAAGCGTGGCCTCGACGGCGACGGTCAGGGTCTCTCCCTCGGGGCCGGGACGGGTGCGGACGCCGGACAGGCGGGCGGGGATGACGCGGGTGTCGTTGAAGACCAGGGCGTCGCCCGGCTGAAGAAAGTCGGGCAGGTCGCGGATGATCCGGTCGTCCAGGGCGCCGTCCTTCACCACCAGCAGGCGGGCGGAATCGCGTGGATCGGCGGGCCGCAGGGCGATGCGGTCCTCGGGCAGGTCGAAGTCGAAATCGGCGGTCTTCATCAGGCGGCGCACAGGCCACGCCGGGGGCGGGGGGTCAAGG